>MAXP01000242.1 GCA_001751085.1 Desulfobacterales bacterium C00003060
CGTTAACAGTATGCACCGATTCCAGCACAATCACGCTATCCACAACCGGGTACACGTTGATTGCAATTCCGCTCAATGATCCGGGGATCAGCACAGCAAGCGATCTTGCGAACAGGATTGCAGGCTGCAGCGAGGTTGTCAAGTATGACGAGACCACAGGGACATTTGTGTCGTATGTGCCAGGAAATCCGTTGAACGACTTTGCCATCGAGAAGGGACGTGGATATTTCGTTAATGGTGCGACGGATAGCAGTGTCACATTCTATGGTAGTATCTGGACGTGAAGGGGTGATTACCATGAGATACAAAAGATTAATGGTGAGTGTCTTCACACTCGCCGTTCTTTTTGGAATGGTATCCCCGGTTCAAGCCATTAACCCGCTCTTTACAGTACACGGACACGTTGTTACGGGGGATGGTGTAAGCGTTACGATATGCCTGAACAACACGGACACACTCACCACCACAACAGCATCGGGTGGCTGGTACTCGTTCAACCTGGCAAACATGCCAAGCCCATCGTTTGCAGGCGACTCGTTGCAGATCACGTCAGGTGCATTGACCGCGAACGTTCCCCGGGGTTCCGTAAGCCCGCAGAGCGTTGATCTAAACGGCGTCACGATAGCAGCCGATGATTCGGCAACCATCGAGGGCGAAGGCGTGGATCTGACGATATGCGTGAATGGCGACGTCACGGACGAGCCAGTAACGATCGAACACACTGATGCACGTCCGGCAGATACTATGTCCACCGGGATTTATGGCTCGGATGTGGGGTATGTCAAGATCGACGTAAGCGACGACATTGCAAGCAAGATCTCGTATGTATGGGTCAATCTGACCTACACGCTTGCCGATCTCGACAAGAACGGTGACGGTGACGCTAATGATGTAGGCGACATTAAGGAGAGCACGCTTCAGATATACTGGTACAACGACGCCACCAGTAAATGGGAGAAACTCCAGACAGGTCATTCGAAGGTCAATGGAGTAGCCCCTGTGCGTGTTTACGCTACCCTCACCACAGACGGACGTGTCGCAGCGAACGTATCGAGCCTCAGCACCTTCGGGCTGACCGGAACCGCAATCACAGGCAGTCGCGGTGGTGGTGGCAGTGGTGGTACATACCCGCTTCCGACACCAACCGTGACCGCGACACCAGAATCAGCAACACCAACGCCGGACACGACCGCAACAGCAGCAAAGACCGCTGCGCAAGTGGCAACAAAGAAGCCGACCGCGAAGCCGGCTGCACAGCCTGCGGGCAGTGTTGCAACGCCAGATGCGCCAGAGAAGAAGGGGCTGCCCGGATTTGAGGGCGTCTTCGCAATCGCAGGACTCCTTGCGATCAGCTATGTGATGATGCGGCGGAAGCGATAACAGACACGACACCGAATCGAAGGGAGAGATCCCTTCACTTTTTCTCTTTTTTAAAAACTCCGGAGTTGTATTGGTAAGTTCATACGTTCTCACGTCTCTTTGACATGATACGCGGGTAAATTTATGTGGGGGTGGGACTAAGTTGGACATATCAATGGAGTGTGGATTTGATACCCACATCAAGGAGTGATACTACATGAACAAACGAACAATTATACTGGTCGCGCTTGTTGTGCTTTCTATGGTTGGTGCTGCAAGTGCGAATGAGGCTACGGGATATGAAAATCCGTCCCTGGACATCGATGGCAACGGCTATATGATGATAGCTGAAGCTCATGACTATGACATAGTCAGCATCGCGGATGTAACGCTGCAACCCGGCGCCACGACGACGGTCCCAATACAACTGCTAAACTCAACCGGAGTTGGCGGAATCGCGGTGACGCTCACATTTGATCCGTTGATCGTTAATGTGGCGGCAGGGGTTGCAGGTGACTTTGGCAGCAACTCAAGTCTCGACTACTCGAATGTTAGCGATGGAGTCCTTAGAGTCACTGCCGTGCAGTTCGGAGACGACCTGACCGGTGACCTGACCATTGCCACAATCACGCTTGAGGCAGTTGGGGCGAGCGGATCCTGTGAACTGGGTCTATCTGCTGAACTGAGCAACAAGACTGGAGGCGATGTGCCACCGACCACGAATAATGGAACGTTCACAATTTCAACTACCCTATTCGATACGATCAACGTGACCCTGGCAGGTCCGCTGACCATGAATATAACCGATACCGAGACATTCACTGCGGTGTGCTACA
>MAXP01000243.1:0-5066 GCA_001751085.1 Desulfobacterales bacterium C00003060
CTGGTTGCTGGTTGCTGGTTACTGGTTGCTGGTTGCTGGTTGCTGGTTGCTGGTTGCTGGTTACTCGTTGCTGGTTACTGGTTGCTGGTTGCTCGTTGCTGGTTACTGCTTACTGCCTACTGCTTACTGCCTACTGCCTACTGCTTACTGCCTACTGCCTACTCGTTGCTGGTTGCTGGTTACTCGTTTCAACCTGGGCTACAGTCTCTTGTGAGAAGGCTTCTCAGGTTTGCGGTCAGTTCGCCTAAGGCTTTTCTGCATCTCCCGAAAGGCATCAGTCAGCTCCCCCACCTCATCCTTTGATCTGCTGACCGGTATTTCCTGGCTCAGGTCTCCTCTAGTTATTGCTCTTGCAGCCTTGGTAAGCCTTTCTATAGGGATTATAACCATATGGTGCAAGAGGCTCATGATTAACCAGATAACCAATACCAGGGAGATGAGGAACTCTATGGCCATTTTATTGCGATGCGCCCTTATCTTCTCCTTTATGGGCTCCCAGACAAATCCTGCCGTTAATACCCCTAAGATCTTGTTTTCACTTCCATGACACTTATGACACACTTTTTCATTGAGGACGGGCATTGCGTATCGAAATATCTGTTCGCCTTCACGCATCTCCAGACCCTTTACCAATGATCGGGTTCGCAGGGCCTCCTTGGTAATCTCAGATCGAGTAACCCGGTTGATTAACTTCCGTTTGCCACTATGTTTGATTAGACCGGTTGGATCACAGAGATGCACCACGCGAAGATCCTTCAATGCATTCACTCTCTCCAGTATCTCCTGCACATCTTCCATCTCCCCATCGAGCATGGGGTATTCTATGCTCTTCATCACCGTATCGCTGATGTCCAGAGCCTTGGTTTTTTCCTCGTCTAAAAAGGCCTTTTCACTTGACATTATATCCATATAGGCATGAATACCCATTGTTACAATTAGGACCAGACCTACCCCTAATATCAATTTGGTTCTTAAACTGTGGAATAGCGTGTTCATATCATCCCTTTAATATTAGTATTCTCTGTGCCCGTGCGTATTGTGGCATTCAGTACACAAATTTCTGGGGATACTTAAAGTCTTCTTTTTCTCCTCCCTCGTGGTCGCTTTAATGTGAAGGCTAGCCGGGCCATGACATGTCTCACATTGGACATTCGTGAGATGCGGGGTCTTATCCACACTTACAAATCCTCCTGGGGCAGCATATCCTGTGGTATGGCATGGGAGACATTGTTGATCGTGCTCTCTACCTCTCATCTCCAATATGCGAAAGTTTCTGGAACGTTTGAACCCACCATATGCCTCAACTAATGCGGCGTGGCATGGCTTACATTTATCCCATCCCACAAAGACTGCCTGTTCTTTCTCCTCTTCAGCAAAGGCCCCGGAAACTGGAAACCAAAGACAACAGAAATAAACCAGTGCGCACGTCATTATGAGCATAAACGCAATATCTATCCTCTCTTTCATTGCCTCCTCCTCAATCAAGATACCACCGAATAGTTGAACCTATGCGGTTAGCCGGGCAACCGGCTTAACCGCACAGGTCCATATTATCCGGCATGTAACGACTACAGCCCATTGCCACGGGCTTTCGTGAAACTTGCAGGATGATTGTCACTTCTCTAATAACCAAACGTACGTCAATTGTAAATGGGGAAAAGGATCGGAATGTAATGTGTCAGCACCGGGCACGGCCATGAATACATCCGGTCTATAACTTCAGACCACAGGCAGGACAACATTATCAAAAGCACATTCGAGGAGGCTAATATATTCTTTCTCGCTCCATTTGGCAGGAAAGTGGGCTAAGGGCTCGCATAGAAATAACTGTATCTTCTCAATAACCTGAGCCGACAGGTGGTTAAATCTGGAAATGTCTGACTGTCTGAGCGCATAAGCGAGCCCTAACCCTCCCCCTTTCCGCCAAAAAAAACGGCGGATCTTCGACAAGGGGGTAGGCTTAGGTCTACGTATTTATTAAAGCTTCATTCTGTGGGAATTGACAGTCAAGACCGGCACAGAAGCGTTCTTGATCACTTGATCAGCCACACTGCCCATCAGGGTACGGTCCAGGCCCTTTCTGCCGTGGGTACCCATGACGATCAAGTCAATGCCCTTTTCATCGGTAAACTTCACAATCTCCTCTGCCGGATCCCCGACAACTACTTTGGTATCGAGATTAGAAAAACCCTTCAGGTGTTTGTCGCAAAAAACCTGCATCTTGTTCTCTCCAGCGCGGGCAATCTCGTCAACGGTCTTCATCAATAAATCGCGAGGAACTTCAATCGTCGTCAGGTAAGATATATCTTTTACCACATACAGCAGATGAAGTTTTGCGTCAAATTTTTGAGCCATTTCGAGTGCAAAAGGAAAAACTTTTTCGGAACAATCTGAAAAGTCAACAGGAAAAACTATGTTCTTAAATGGTTTCATGGTGCCCTCCTTCTCTTTCTGCATAGTTGCTTTTTCATTTCAATGATATGCCCATTGTCCAATCTAAAAAAAGCTATTCAACCCTATAAGGATTAACAATCATCACAGGAACGGGGGCTCTTTTCACCACATTCTCGGCCACGCTCCCAAAAATCGTGTGTTCCAACCCCTTACGGCCATGCGTTCCCATGACCACCATGTCTATCCCCTCTGACTCAACGGCTTTCAGAATCTCGTTGGCCGGGTCTCCAGAAACGATCCTTTTCTGAAAGCTCGAGATGTGTTCGCCAAGGGCGGATTCCTCAAAAAAACTGTCCAAGGCCTTTTCAGCCCCTTCTAAGGCTTGTTTTTGAAATACATCCATAGAACCATGAGGAATGTACCCTTTGCCCCACTTGTGAAGGTCCTGTACCACATGAAGCAGATAAATCATGCTGTCACATTTCTCAGAAACCGACAGCACATAAGGCAGAACTTTTAACGAGTTTTCTGTCAAATCACAAGGGAACAGAACCTTTCTTATCTCCGGCATAGCCTTTCACCTCCATTTTTTCCAAAAACAAATCAACTTATCCAAACGACCTAAACGGTCTGTCAACGTAGCCATAATACTTACGTCCTGTGTTGGTGCCTGGGAAGGCCCGTTGTGAGATCATTTAACCTTGATCTCTATCTCTTTTTTCTTCGCCTCCTCAGCTTTGGGAAGCGTTACTTCCAGGACACCCTTGTCAAAGGTCGCCTGAACTTTGTCAACTTGTACGTCCACTGGCAGGTGGAATGACCTTTGGAAAGTCCCGCTGTATCTCTCGCAACTGTAATAGTGCTCGTCTTTGTCCTCCTCTTCCTTTGTCTTCTCACCTTTGATAGTCAGGACGTCACCCGAGACACTGACGTTTATGTCTTTCGCTTCCAAACCAGGCAACTCGGCCTTGATGAGAAGCTTGTCCTTGGTTTCCGAAACGTCGACCGACGGTAGCCAGTCCTGTGAAACAAGTCTGGGAAAAGGTCTCTCGCCAAAAAATCGGTTCCAGAGCTTGTCCATTTCGCTACGAAGCGAAGCGAGCTCACCAAACGGTTTCCATGGGACCAGATCCATACGAACTACCTCCTTTCTTGTGTACCACCGTGATGTTAATGAACTTCCAGTCCAGACAAAATGCCCTGATACCTTCCATTTTTGTTCCATATCACACCAGCCACCAGATGCAATCGCTTTTTTACCAGGGTACGGATATTTTGTATGTCTTCGGTTAACCGAAGACATACGATATCTTACCCTGACACCGAATAAAAAATACGGTTTACGTCAATCAGCATAAAATGGTAAAGGCATCTGAATCTATGATTTTAAGGCTTGGGAAAGGATGTTGCAAAACCATGTCACCATCACCACACGTTGAGAACAGTTTTTCTGCCAAATTTCAGACGGGACAGGTGCTGACTGTTGCCAGTGGGCACTTCGTCCATGATGTGTTCACCAGTTTTCTCGCCCCATGGCTCCCCCTCCTCATCAAGAAACTCAGCCTTTCCCTGACCTTGGCGGGCTCATTGACCATATTCATACGCATCCCCTCCTTATTGAACCCACTTATCGGTGTGGTGGCCGATCGCATCGACATGCGATACATGATAATTGCCGCGCCGGCGGTGACAGCCGTGTGCATGAGCCTCATTGGGCTTGCAGCGAGCTACTGGATGGTGTGCCTGTTGCTCTTTGTAACCGGCATCAGTGCTGCTGTATTTCACGTACCGGCACCAGTGATGATTGCACGGGTCTCCGGCCCCCAGGTCGGAAAAGGGATGAGCTTCTTTATGGCAGCCGGCGAATTTGCCCGGACGGTTGGCCCTCTGGTTGCAGTCGCCGCCGTCTCGCTGTGGGGGTTTGAGGGCACCTATCCGGTAATGATCATTGGGCTGGTTGCCTCTGGTTTGCTGTACTGGCGGCTCAGGCATGCCACAGTACATAGTAAACGAAGGCATCACAGTTCGGTTGTGAAAACCTGGCAAGCCATGCAACATGTGATGATCCCTTTAATCTGTCTTGTGGTGGCTCGCGCGTTGATGGTTGCCTCGCTCACTGCTTTTTTGCCCACCTACATGGCGGCTGAAGGAAAAAGTTTGTGGATGGGGGGCACTTCCTTGGCCGTTCTCGAATTTGCCGGCGCCCTTGGCACTCTGACTGCCGGTACAGTGAGTGACCGTTTGGGACGCCGGTTCGTACTCCTGACTGCCATGATTGCCTCTCCTGCTCTTATGCTCGTCTTTCTCGTAACCCACACGTGGCTGGTCTTTGCTGTCCTGGCGTTGTTAGGGTTAACGGTCTTTGCCGCAGCCCCCGTGATGCTGGCCATTGTCCAGGATCATGCCCACGGCATGCGAGCCACGGCCAACGGGATCTATATGGGGATCAATTTTCTGATAGTATCAGGAGTCACAGTACTTGGCGGGTGGCTGGGAGACATAATAGGGCTTCGTGCAGCTTTTGCCTGGAGCGCAGTGCTGGCCTTGGCTGGAGTTCCTGTCATCTATTTCCTTCCCCGGCACACAATGCAGAATAAATAGGCAATATTAGGCATCTTTCAAAATCGAGCAAAAGTAGTTTACACTTTTTTCGAAATGAAGGCCGGGTTTCA
>MAXP01000243.1:5121-7295 GCA_001751085.1 Desulfobacterales bacterium C00003060
CCTGACACCTGAATACAACCAAAATGCCAGGAAAAAGTGTAAACTGACTCATGAAGGATGCCCAATATTATCGCCAATATGAGGCTGATGGTCACATGTTTAGTCATCGTCGGCATCCTTCGTATAGGGCAAAAAGTAGTTTACACTTACCTGAAACCTTGTTTATGCCCCCAGGCTTCAGCTATACCTCGGAAGGTCATAAATGGTGATTTTCTCGGTGAGTCATGAGCATCAAGAGCANNCGGCTATTGATGTTCATGGCCGGCGAAAAAGTGTCATTTGTGGCCTTTCGAGGTATAAAGCCAGTGCCTTCCACGCAGATCGTTCCACGGATCTTCAAATGGACAAATTGCTTGACACAATAGACCAATGTGATCTATACTAATAGTTTTCGGCAAAAATTGGCCGGTGAACAGGATGTAGCAGCCAACTACATTTGCTGTTTTTTCTGTAATAAATATCAGGCGCTTGAGGTCTTAATGGAAACTCTGCAGCAAAGGCCGATAAAGGTGGACCCTACCTTTTCCACCCAGGTTGAGGAACTAACCAGTCTTAATCTGAGTGCATGCTTTCAGTGCAGGAAATGCACAAACGGCTGCCCTGTCACTTTTGCCATGGATATTTTCCCGGATCAGGTGATTCGTCTGGTTAATTTAGGTCAAAAGGAAAGGGTCTTAGCTTGCAGGACCATCTGGGTCTGTTCGGCATGTGAGACCTGCACTACACGCTGTCCCAATGAAGTGGACATTGCGGCCACCATGGATGCCTTGAAAGAGATGGCCGTGAGAGAAGGCGTCCGAATCTCCGAGCCAAAGACATATGCCTTTCACAGGGCCTTCCTTGACGATATCAAAAAACGCGGCAGGATGTTTGAAGGCCGGCTGATGCAGTCATACCTTCTTAAAAGCGGGGAGCTTTTCAGAAAACTTGGTGACGGCACCATCAAGGAAGAGATCACTCTCGGGTTGAATATGTACAAGAAGGGACGTCTGCCGCTTCTTCCCAAGGGGATCAAGGGCAAGAGGGAGATCAAGGAGATCTTGGGATAAGGATAATCACATGAAAATCAGCTACTATCCCGGTTGCTCTCTGGAGGCCTCGGCAAGGGATTATCAGGAATCGATTGCTGGGGTGTGCAAGAGGCTGGGAATCGAACTTGTGGAATTGGATGACTGGAACTGCTGCGGTGCCACTGCCGCCCACAGCATCAACCATCGTGCATCCATCGAACTGCCCGGTCGAAACCTGGTCATTGCTGAAAGGGCACGAAAGGACTTGGTGGCCCCTTGCCCCTTGTGTTTCAACCGCCTCAAGGCAGCCGAGAAGGTCCTCTTGAACGAAACGTCCGGCCACTACAGGTACGCCATAAAGGGAGATGTAAGGATCTGGGACCTGGCCGATTTCATGGCCCAGAAAAAAGTCCTTGAGCGGATCAAAGCAAGAGTCACCAATCCCTTAGAAGGGATCAAAGCTGTCTGCTATTACGGATGCATGTCCAGCCGGCCTCCCAGGATCACTGATGCTGAAAAGTGCGAAAACCCCGTGAGCATGGACAACATCGTCAAACGGCTGGGGGCAAAGGCTATTGACTGGCAGTACAAGACAGACTGTTGCGGCGCAAGCCATGTGGTGGCTCGGCCGGACATGGTCTTTAAGATGGTGGGAAGGCTTTACGAGCGAGCCCTGGATGTTGGTGCCAACTGCATCGTGGTCTCGTGCCAGATGTGCCAGGCCAATCTGGATATCTATCAGGACAAGATCTGCAGACACTTGGGGATGACGGTTGGTCTGCCAATCATCTATTTTACCGAACTCATAGGCCTTGCCATGAAAGAACGCGAAGTAAAAAACTGGCTATCACGCCATTTTGTGAATCCCTTAGAACTCTTGGGCAAGCACAAGCTGCTTGCAAAAGCCCGAGCCTAAGCCATGGAAGCTGAGAAGTCCGTACAGACTGAGAGAACTCCGGAGCCTAATGGCGAGGTCGGGGCAGTGCTGGTTGTAGGAGGCGGGATCTCAGGTATAGAAGCGTCCCTCGACGTGGCCAATTCCGGCTTTAAGGTCTATCTGGTAGAAAAGAATCCGAGCATTGGTGGTAATATGGCCAAACTCGACAAGACCTTTCCCACCAATGACTGCTCAACGTGCATGCTTTCGCCCAAGCTGATCGAAGT
>MAXP01000243.1:7332-7553 GCA_001751085.1 Desulfobacterales bacterium C00003060
GCAAAGATAAAGAAGAAAGCGCGTTTTGTGGATCCGGAAAAATGCGTTGGTTGCGGGATTTGTGCCACCAAGTGCCCCAAGAAAGTGCCTGATGAATTCAATGAGGGCCTGGGAAAAAGAAAGGCGATATATCTCACCTTTGCCCAGGCGGTCCCGTTGGTCTATACCATCGACAAAGAGAATTGCCTGTATTTCAAAAAAGGAAGATGCCGGGCTTGCGA
>MAXP01000244.1 GCA_001751085.1 Desulfobacterales bacterium C00003060
GTTCCAGGGGACGCTTCTGAAAGAACCAGCCGTATCTTCCGGCCAGTGTCGATGTGATGAGAAAGGTTCCAAAGGCAAGCACAGACAGGATAATGCTGGGCAGATCAAGCTTGACGCTGCTGTCCTTGTCCGTCTCTGTCAAAGTGAAGGCAAACAATATGGTCAGCACACCTGCGGCAGGCGACAGTGCCAGGGCAATGCGCCAGCCCAGCTGATTTGCCAGAGCGCCTACCACCACGGGGGCAATGGCCGAAACAGCAGAGAGTACAGCGCCATAGATACCAAATGCCGTGGCTCGTTGGCTTCCTTCATAATAGTACATGATCATTGCAATGGAAGTTGGAATGACCAGCACCATCCCCATGGGCCAGATAAGACCCCAGGCAACGGTAAAGATGGTAATATTGGGACTGAGCACCACTATGGTCAGGCCAACGGTATAGATGATAACCCCCAGCAGAAAGATCTTCTTCTTGCCAAACTTGTCTCCAAGTCTGCCTGCGGTGACCATCAATGAACCGGCGATCAGCGAGGCCGAAACAATTACAAACTGTAGATTGGCAACCGATGTTTTCAGATCAGTAACAATGACACTGATCAGGACGTTGACACTGAAAGAGGTGATGTACATCATCACCATGGAAAGGGCGATGACGATCAGCGGTTTCCAGCTGGCCTGCCCGCTGTTTGTCATATCACTCATTTCTTCACCTCAGGCCCGATACCTGCCAGGTGTTCCGGTACCATATCCCTGCCAAAAACATCATCCAGAGTCTCGGGTCGTTTCACCCAGTTGGCCTTGTCACCACTGACCAAGACCATACCGGGGCGAGGCAGTGCGTTGAAGTTACAGGTGTATGGCTCGATATAGGATCCGGTATTCAGGAAAGCGAAAATATCACCTGGCTCTATCTGCGGCACTGGAGCCTGTTCCATCATACATTCGTAGTTGCAGGTAATGCCGACGACATCTATCTTTTCGGTGGCTTCCTGATCTGCTTTATTGGCAACAACGTACTTAAAGGGTGGCGTAACATTCAAACTGCCAATACCGAGAAAAACTTCAGAGGTATCGGTCTCAGCCCAAATCCGATCAATGGTTGCCGTCTCATGCTTGACCACATGAACCTTGGCCAGATGAATGCCTGTTTCGTTATGCAGGGCACGTCCGGGTTCTACTTCGAGCAGCAGACCGTCAACGCTCAGGCCGTTCTCCTTCATGGCATCACGAAAAGTGGTGGTCACCGTCTCGGCATAATCATCCACTGTGGGTGAATGATAATCGGTGACGGCAACGCGGCTTTCCAGATCATGCTCTGCGGCGAAGCCTCCCCCCACACTGACAATGTGCGGTGACCAGTTATCTCCCATTCCGTCACTGATCTGTTTGATCAAAACCACCAGGTTACGAACCAGTGACTGCCAGAAAATAGCCTTCTTGCTGTGTCGTCCGGAATGCGTATGGATACCCACCAGATTGACCCATTGGGATGCCTTGATCTTGGGCACCATGGGCAGCATCTCCGAGGTCGGGATGCCATACTTTACGGTCTGGGTCATATCGCGGATAGTACGATTAGGAAAAAAATCAGAGGGCTCATCACCCAAGTCTTTCATATAGGGCTTGAGTCGGAGAATAATATCCGCCTTCTTGCCCAGCTTTTCTGCTTCCTGCTCGCAGTAGTCAAGCTCGCGCGGGCTGTCGAGGACGACATGAATGCCAAGCTCAATCGCCCTGCGAATGATTTCCCGACCCTTGATAGAACCATTAACCGCAATATCCTCGGTCGGGACACCGCCGCGTAATGCCACTTCCAGTTCGCCCATGCCGAAGGTGTCACAGCCGCAACCTTCCCGGGTAAGAACCCGGCGTATCGCCGTTACCGGATTGGCCTTGATTGCACCCATAACCCGCACCCGTCCCTCTGGCCAGCGACTGACAAAGGCATCGTGATAGTTATGGTAATTTTCTACCAGCTTCCGTTCTGATACCACAAACAGAGGCGTCCC
>MAXP01000245.1 GCA_001751085.1 Desulfobacterales bacterium C00003060
TAAGTAAAATTTTGCCGCCCTGGTGATGACCTGCCTGCTTTGCTTCCTCTTGAATGGCTCTAGCATGGTGCCTAAAAGCGTATCCACGAGTATCTGGTAGTACTCTTTTACGGTCTTGGAATCGACCCCGCAATCACGGGCTATGTTGGAATAATTCGTGAGCTCTCCGTGTGAGTATGCCATGGCATCAAAGAACCTGGAAAATGCGGGAATGTTTCGGGTTAATCCCTCGTCAAAAACTTCTTCTTTTAAGTAATCCTGAGGGTATGAAAGGGGGACGCTATTTAATAACTTAATAGCTCAGTTTATCAGCATAAAATTCCTTTTTTTGGCTATGAGCTCTCCCCTTTCCACGGCAAACCCCACTCCAGCAATACTCATTTCCAATTGATAAAATTTCATCCTGGTCCATATTTAGGACTTCAGCAACTCTCGCAGCAATACGATCCTTAAAGAGCGTCCCGNNTTAAAGAGCGTCCCGCTTTCCGCGAGTTCAGAGGTTCAGGGTTCAGAGTTAACGCTGAACGCCTACAGTGTAGAGAAGACATGAGAATAGAACGATTTGAAGATGTGTTTTCATCAAGTATTTGCTATTCTGGACAGGTCCCGGACATCGCCCGCCGGTCCCCGTGTCGATCACTTGCGTTTCCGCTTGTTCTTGATGTGGAGCTGATCGACGATGAGCCGATAGGCGATATAGTATTTGTAAATGTTGCTTACATACTGGACCGTCTCACGCCCTATACGCTTCGCCGCCACGACCTCCACATTACCGAACCACACATTAGGATCAAGTCCCATTTTGGCGGCCCCCTTCCGAAGCCGTGTCACCTTACCCGGACCTGCGTTGTAGGATGCAAAGGTGAACAGCATCTGGTTGAGCAGGTCGATGCTGGAATCATTGAAGTACCGGTCATCAAGAAACCTAAGATACTTATTCCCAGCGTGGATATTTTTATCGAGGACCTTGATGTCGGGAATGTTGACGTTGGGGTCCCTGGCGGTGCTGGGGAGGAGTTGCATGATGCCGATCGCACCCGCATGGCTTTGCTTGCTGTGGTCGAGTTGAGACTCCTGGTAGGCCAGGGCCATGATCTTCAGGTAGTCGAAGCCGTACTGGTCAGCATATTTCCTGAACAGGGCCACCGTGTCCTGAAACTTCTTAAGCTCCTTTGGGCTCATGGCGTTCCGGGCCCACTTATTGTCCTTTAGATAGCGCTTAAAAACAATGTTGCCGAGAAGTGTGCCCTTCTTGTGGCCCTTGACAAACTTGTTTATAATAGCCTTTAGCTTCGGACTGTTCTTCCGGATCGCCCAGGCGATTTCACCCCCGGTATTGACCACAATGTCAGGATGCAGGGTGATATGGTCGAAGATCTCGGCCCAGAACCGCGCCTTATGGTTATCGACGATCACCATCGGGATCAGGCCGGCGTTTACCATTTCAAGAAGGTCGGAGTCCTCAAGATACTCGTCGGCGAGAATGATTTTCACCGGTGGTTTCCCTTGCTTTTTAAACGACGCATTGAGCCGCTTAAGGCTTCCGTAGTAACTGCTCGAGGGTCGGACGTCTATTTTCTTGCCAGCGAGGTCATCCAAGCACTTGATGGCCGGTGCGGCAGGACCTGTTATCAGGATTTCGCTGACACCGGTCAGCAACGGATCGCTGAAATCAACTGTCTTCTTTCGTTCCGGCGTAATGGTGAGGTTGGCTATGGCGATATCGCCTAACCCCTTTACCAGGGAGGGAAGAAGCTGGTCCCGGGTCACCGGAATAAACACGACATTGATCTTGAGTGTCTTGGTCTTAAGCTTCTTGTTGACGAACTTCTCGAACTCCTTGAGCCCATCGTAGCTGGCACCTCGTTGGGTTGCACCATCCAGGAAGTAGAGCATCTTGTTGTGCACAACCAGTGCACGAATCACCCGGCGCTTAACCATGCCATCGAAGTCTCCAGTCCAGACCTCAGTGAGCTTCAGCATTTCTCTAACTTCGTCGGTTTGAGCGAGCGGTACGGACGGCATGAACACGAATATAACAAAACAGAACACGGTCAACCAAACAAAACGAAATCGTCCATTGGACTGATTCACACCGGCAGCTATTCTGATCGCGTCTTTCATATGACAAAGGCCTCCGGAAATCCCTTTTTTTGACTTTGAAAAGGCCATTTTGAGATTAATATTAGGGGCTTTTAGAATATATATCAAGAAGTATTAATAGGTGAGTTTGGCCCGAGCCCACTTTAGAAAAAAATTATTAAGGCGGTGGACTAAAAGGAAAAAGCCAGGCCTAAGATCGGCCCGCTCATGGTCACATCGTATATGAACAGGTCACGTCCACTCCCTTCCTCCTATTTAACTGGGGAGGTGCCAGACGTGCCCAGGTATGTATACCTCGAAAGGCCACAAATGACACTTTTTCGCCGGCCATGAACATCAATAGCCGCGTTGCTCAGGCTTGCAATAGCCAGCTATTTCGCGCCTTCGCGCCCTTGCTCTTGATGCTCATGACTCACCGAGCAAATCGCCATTTATAACCTTCCGAGGTATAATGCCGTTTCGCTCTTGCCATGCCCCAGTGCGATAATCTTAAACCAGTCTTTTCAAGCCAAAAAAACCCATTCTAAGGCCCAATAAAGGGCAGGCTGTGGTTGCTTGTGCCTTGATAACAATGGGTTGGCTTGACCCGACCCCCTTTGACCCCTTTAACTTTAAGGCTGCTTATGCCGAGACGGGTGCCTTTTAATGAGTGCCCCCCTTAAATACAGATTGACATTACGTAGATAAGGTAATATATTTACCTCAAACATGAGTCAGCAATAACGAAATTCGTAGGGGGAAGGCATGGAGAACCCGTTTCGGTTTTCAGGAGTCGTTGAAAAACCCGCTTTCTGTGACAGGATCAAGGAGCAGAAAGAAATAAGACGATATATAGAGAGCTCT
>MAXP01000246.1 GCA_001751085.1 Desulfobacterales bacterium C00003060
CTATTGCAAGCCTGAGCAACGCGGCTATTGATGTTCATGGCCGACGAAAAAGTGTCATTTGTGGCCTTTCGAGGTATAAACTCAATGGGGGAGCCGGCATGCACATAGAAGAAAATCCAAGCAACGTACGAGTTGCGGACTTGATTGTTGGGATTCCATCGTACAATGAGGCAGATCTGATTTCTTACCCTACACAGATGGCAAGCGAAGGACTCATTAAGTATTTTGGGGATAAAAACAGCGTTATTATTAACTGTGACAATAACTCCCCGGATGGTACCAGGGACGCCTTCATGAATACCCCTACGGAAGTCCCTAAGGTATACCTCTCAACGCCCCCTGGAGTAAAAGGGAAAGGGAACAATTTCAAGAACCTTTTTCGGAAAAGCTGTGATCTCGGAGCTGAGGCCATTATTGTGCTGGATGCGGATCTAAGAAGCGTCACGCCACGCTGGACAAGGAGTCTGGCGGAACCGCTTTTTGAAGGTTTTGGTTTTGTAGCTCCACTGTATGTCCGGCATAAATATGACGGCACCATCACTAACAATATTGCCTATCCCATGATACGGTCCGTTTTTGGACGCAGGGTTCGTCAACCCATTGGCGGAGACTTTGGCTTTTCCGGCGAACTTGCAGAGATCTACTTAAAGCAAGAACATTGGTCTCCCTCTGTTGCGGAATTTGGCATTGATATTTGGATGACCGCCATGCCCATGTGTCATGACATACCAATTTGTCAGTCCTTCATGGGAAGGCCGAAGATCCACAAACCAAAGGACCCGGGTGAATCCTTGGGACCCATGTTTTTGCAAGTGGTGGGAACTATCTTTGATATCATGACAAACAAGGTCGGTTTCTGGAAAGATATCCGGTGGAGTAAACCGACTGCGATTTATGGTTTTGGTCTTGGGGAGATGGAAATGCCTCCGCCGGTAGATGTAAATCTGGAAAGGCTTTTTGACAAATTCCAGGCAGGCTTTGCAGGGTGGGATCCTCTCTGGAAAGGAATCCTTTCTACGAGTGTTTACAAGAAGCTTTCGGAAGTAAGGGCGCTTGGCTTTGCGGATTTTGAGTTTCCGGTCAACCTCTGGGCCGAGATATTGGCTGACTTTGCAGTCTCCTACAAGAATAGTGCATCTCAAAGAGTAAGGATCATGGAGAGCTTGATCCCACTGTACTTCGGCCGCACGTGTTCCTTTGTGATTGAACTTGAGCCGATGACGATTCAGCAGGCCGAAGAAGTCATAGAAGAGCAGTGCATCATATTCGAACGAAGCAAGCCTGATCTGCTAAAAAAATGGTTTGACTCGAGATGAAGCTTTGCGCTGACACATAGTGCCTCGACGAAAACCGCCTTAATCATACCTGGGTTGAGCGGTCGCTATGAATAAAGTTAAGAATATTAGCAGACTATAACCTTTGAACACTGAACCTGGAACCGCTCACATTAGGTCATGGTTTGTCCGTTATTGCGATGGAGGCACAATCGAAGCAATCTCCTGAAAGCCATGGCGTCTGCTTCATCGTTCGTTTCTTGCTCCTCGCAGTGACAAGTCGGAATTGGGGGTGTTCGTTCAGGTACCAGACAGTAAATGGAGGGCTGTGATGAAAAAAATCCTTATCGTTGATGACGAAGATGTCATCCGCATGCTCTATGCTGAGGAATTGCAGGACGAAGGGTATGACGTGATTACCACAGGGAGTGGTCACGATCTCACCGGATTGGTTGAGCGGGAGAGACCTGACCTGATTATCCTGGACATCAAAATGGCCGAACACAACGGATTAGACCTGCTACAGGATCTCCGCAAGGAATTTTATAATATTCCCGTGATTCTCTGTTCAGCTTATTCTTCCCATAAGGGTGACCTCAAGGCTTCTGCGGCCGATTACTATGTTGTGAAGAGTGCAGATCTGAGCGAGCTGAAACAAAAAACCAAAATGGCATTGGAGGGATACATGCCTGCCCAGTCCAGTCAGGAGTAGGGCGCGGCATGGACGTTCGCTATGCCGCTGTGCTGGGTGTCATCCAGGGTTTGACTGAGTTCTTGCCTGTCAGCAGCTCCGGGCATTTGGTACTCTTTCAAAACCTTTTTGGTCTAAAAGAACCGGAGCTCTTTTTTGATATTTCCGTTCATGTGGGAACCTTGATAGCCATATGCGTGTTTTTCTTCAAGGACCTCAGGGACATTACTGGAACGCTTTTCTCGGCTTCAACTTGGTCTGTCGGCAAGGATGGTCTTTGGGAGAGCCTTTGCCAGAAGCCGGAGATGAGGTTGTTCGGCCTTATTCTTGTGGGGACGGTGCCAACCGTTCTCCTTGGCTTGTTACTTCGGCCAGTGGCGCCAATGATGTTTTCATCGGTCCAGCTTGTGGGAATTATGCTTCTTGTCACAGGGCTGTTGCTGTGGCTGACCCGGGGGCTTAAACGCCATGGACGGGATGCGGCCCAGCTCACTATTTGGGATGCTCTGTTGATAGGTTTTTTCCAGGGCGTGGCAATTCTGCCGGGGCTCTCTCGTTCTGGAGCCACCATTGCGATGGGTCTCTTCAGGGGGATAGATCGAGAGACTGCTGCCAGATACTCCTTCCTTCTGTCCATTCCCGCCATACTTGGGGCCATGGTCCTGGAATCAGGCAAGGCCCTGTCTACCGGCTTTCCACCCGCAGGCGCGTTACTGGTCGGGGTCTGTATGGCTGCCGCCGTGGGGTATGGTTGCTTGAAAATTTTAGTACGCTTAGTAAAGAAAGGCAATCTCTATATCTTTGCCCCTTACTGCTGGTTCCTGGGGATGGTGATTATTGTCAGGTCATTATAACCTGGGTTGAGCGGTTCACCGTTCACGGTTCCCGGTTGAAGAGCCCTGACTGGCTGTTACAGTATTTCGGATTTCAGATTTCGGCCTGCCCTGGCGTTCGCTTCATATACCTCGGAAGGTTATTAATGGCGATTTTCTCGGTGAGTCATGAGCATCAAGAGCAAGGCGTGAAGGCGCGGAATAGCTGGCTATTGCAAGCCTGAGCAACGCGGCTATTGATGCTCATGGCCGGCGAAAAAGTGTCATTTGTGGCCTTTCGAGGTATATATAGCCTATTGGCCAGGTCTGGACCGGGGATTGCGGAATGAAGCTGCGCATCATTTTAGCGTAATTTCACATGGTTATCAGGACCATTCCTCCCGCAAATTTGCAAGTATTTTTCTGAAAAGCTACAGAGGTATTATGCTGATTCTAACGGATTCTGTGGGGTAATAATTTCAACAAGTTGCGGTAATAAAGCGTAAC
>MAXP01000247.1 GCA_001751085.1 Desulfobacterales bacterium C00003060
ACTTTGATGGCATCTGAGGACAGTAAGCCCACAACGACACTACCCATTTCAACTTTATCCTGGGTAAACTCGCCTGCGGAAGAAGCTCCGATTAAGGGCGCATTATTCGTGGCTGCTCTGACGGCATCCACCACTTCCCTATAGTCATACTCACTGGAGGAATATACCATGCATAGGTCAACTCGGGCTCCGCCCAATTTTTCTTTTGCCTGCTGGACAGCCTCTTTAGCTGACACAGCGCCGCTTTTCCCCTTACTCAAACCGGTCGATAGTTTAGTTCCCATCTTGATCACCTCTTTTGTTCATGAGTGCCCATCCAGAAATGCCCCATCCCCCAGAAAGCTACAATGATACTTGATGCTTGGAATGTGATACTTGATGCTTGATGCTTGAAATTTGAAATTGGGAAAAAATAGAATCTGCTGCTTTGAGCTTTCTACAAGTGGAAACAAAGTTAGGTCTTACCGAGCCTTTACCCTACCCCAAAAGCATTATCTCAAAGTGTATAGAACCTAAATTCAGCGATTTATGTAGCCAGATCGTAACTTCTCAATAAGTTTGGGTAACAGTCACTGGATTCCGGCTTTCGCCGGAATGACGTTTGGATGTAACTGCCCGTCATTCCTGCGAACCCTGGATCAGAGTCCAGGGGAGGCACAGCAATCCAGTAAATAGTCGCAAAATGTAATCTACCCCAACTTATTGAGAATTTACGCCAGATCTGGCATCCTTAATTTTTACTTTACACTTGATTGAAAAGTAGCAGCGGCATCCTGCCGCTGATTTAAGAGGCTGGAAGCCTCTTCTACTACGATTTACAATTTTTAGCTCCAATAAAAGTGTCAACTACTTTTACCACAAAATGAAGGATGCCCCAGATCTCATAAAAAACCGCTTAATATGGTAGAGGTCTATAGATGTTTTTTGGTTTTTTCCTTATAAAGAATCTCATCTACTATCTCAATGAAGTCTTCAATACTCTCATTGCCATATTCCGCTACGCCCACACTGGCCGTAATTCTACCGATTTCCGCCTCTTTAACCGCTTTCTTGATACGCTCTGCCGAACCGCAGGCCTGGGCCTTATTCGCCCCCGGCATAATCACAGCAAACTCGTCTCCTCCTTGGCGACAGCCGGTGTCGACCTTTTTCCTGATATTACGTAAGATTATCTCCGCCACCTTTTTCAAGGCCCAGTCTCCTTCAACGTGGCCATGGGCATCATTGTATCTCTTGAAATTATCCAGGTCTATGAGAAGAAGCGAGACCGAACACCTCTGCCGTTTTGCCCTGATCGTCTCTTCTTCCAGCCTGGCACGGAAATACCTGCGATTGAAAAGCCCTGTTAGATCGTCGGTGACGGAAAGCTTTTTTAACTCATCTTCCAGCCTCGCCTTCTCTTTTCTCTCGTTATGCTGTTGTAAGGTCTTATGGATAACTGACAACAAGACGGCAAAATAGTCTACTGACTTGACCACATAGTCATATGCGCCTTCTTTCATGGCCTTTACGGCAATGAGCTCATCTCCTTGGCCTGTTACCATTATTACGGGAATATCGTATGCTTCATCAAGGATATGCCGCAGCACACCGAGGCCGTCCAGACCGGGGAGTCCATAGTCAACCAGGATCACTACCGGTCTGGCCTCCGCTGACAGTCCCTTGAGATATTTTAAGGCATCCCTTCCTGATTTTGTCCAATAAACCTCAAACTCTGTTTCAATGGCCCTTCTCATAAGCTCGGCATGATCTACGTCATCCTCAATCAACATTATTTTCATCGGCAAGCCCCTTAGTTCATATGGTTGATGAAACCAAACCCTGTAGATTTATTGTAGAAGCAACTATATGAAACTGGTGAAAAAAGTCAACTCCCACTTAAATATCCGGTTGACCCGTTGGCCGGTTCACCAGTCATATCACCAAATTCCTAAAATCAACCACGCGGTTGCCGAATATCTACAAATTGCATTGACAAATCGTGGTTTCCTGGGTTAGAAATTGAGATTTTGGGGAAGGAGATTGCTGTGAATTCACTAAAAATAATGATCATCGAGAACGACAAGGACCACTTTGACCTTATGGAGTACGCCATCAAGAAAAAGTTCCCCCATGCCGTAGTAGATTTATGTGAAAAAATCGACCTCTGCCTGGAGCGACTTGAAGCGACCAGTAGAGATATCATCATCATTGATTATCTCCTGTCCGGCATGACTGGTCTTGAGTTTTTTGAAAAACTGAAAAGGCGTAAAATAGATGTTCCGGTCATTATCGTTACGGCTCACGGGGATGAGAATGTCGCCGTAGAGGCCATGAGGTTAGGGGCATTTGACTACGTAGTCAAATCTGACATTTTTTTTGAACTCATACCTGAAAGAATACTCAAGGCGCTCCATGCCAACGAACTGAAGTCAAGAGCCAGACAGGCAGAAGAAAAACTGCTGAAAAATCAAGAAACCGTACAGAAGGCGTTCAAAGGAGCAATTAACACTATCTCAATAATCATTGAATACCGTGATCCGTACACTGCTGAACATCAGATCCAGGTGGCCCGGATGTGTAAGTCTATTGCCCAAAGGCTTGGCATGGAAAAGGACCACATAGAGACGCTTTGCGTTGCTGCGTCCTTGCAAGATATTGGGAAGATAGCGATACCAGCAGAGATACTTTCCAAGCCCACTACCCTTACCTCCGAGGAGATGGCCTTGATCCGCCAGCATTCTCAGATCACACATGACATCCTCTCAGCCAACGACTGGCCCTGGCAGATTGCGGAGATAGCAGTTCAGCATCATGAGAGACTCGATGGCTCAGGTTACCCCAAAGGGCTAAAAGGAGACGAGATAAGCCTTGAAGGCCGGATCACGGCTGTTGCAGACGTGACGAACGCCATGATTCATCACAGGCCTTACAGGCCGGCAAAGAGCCTACATGAAACCGTAGATGAATTGAAACAGGCCAGTGGCAGTCTTTTTGATCCTCAGGTGGTGGACGCGTGTATCGAAATGCTTGAATCAAGGCAAGTGCCCACAGGAGGGTGAATGAAAAAGCATTAGGAAACTCATACCGCGCAGATCTCACTCAACCGCCGATCGTACATCTTGCCTATGCCATATTCTTCCCGCCTCAGGAATTTCTCTTGCGATGGACCTATAATCTGCATTTCAGGGTGTTGCTTCTGGACTTCAAGGGCAATCTTCATCTCCTTTGTACAACCCGTGCTGAACGTAGCATCCTTGCCCACCCACTCAGGGGGGACCTTGGTTCCCATGATTTCGAATGCCTTTATGATATCATCGTATAGCTGGAACCGCCATATGTCAATCAAGCAGCTTCGTTGAACAATCTCCCACATAAACATCAGGTCATCGGCATCCATCCCTGCCTCATAATACTCTGATGGATTAATGATGAAGGTGTTCGCTGATTGCTCCTTGAGAAAACGGATAAAGATCGACATGATTCTTTTGGCCATCGCCAACCTGCCTGGGATAGAACCGATAATTCCGCTGTAGAAAATAACTGTCATACCTTTCTGTTTGGCTGCTTCCATCTGCGAGATGATCGCTTGCGCCTTCTTTTCAAGATCCTTGTGCGAAAACTTGATGACGGCAGGGTGTCTGGCCTTATACCAGATCGAAGCTACACCATTTTCATCTTTTGCGATACTATAGATGTCCTGGGTAAAACGGAAGTGGGTATCAAAAAAGCGTCGTCTTTGATCAGGGCCCTTGGAGATGATACAATCCACCTCCTTGAAGACCCTGGCAAAGGTTGTCGAGGCCAGCAGAAGGTTGAGGTCCTCACGAGTGCCATCGCAGATGGCCATGATATTCTTGTCGCTTTTCAAGATATGAACCAGTTCGTTCTTGCCCAACCTCTGCTCCTTCATCAACAGGACATCTTCAAGTTCCCGGCAGAGTATTTCGTCTTCCTGGGCATCATAAAAGTCAACCTTGGTAAACAAAGGGCCGCGCTTGAAGGAGATGATTACTTTATGCCCGAGTTGAGTCAGATATCTTATGATGGCCAAGTCTACCATCACCCCGCCTGCTTCATCGACCAACCATAGGATCTTCTTGGGGTGGGGCATACCCGAGGCACCTTGTTTTCTGTGAACCAGCAAAAAATCCCACAATGGCTCGACACCATCTCCAGCAAGAGAACGGCCGAGGAGCATTAGGAAATCCTCCACCGTGTATTGCAAAACCACATCTGATTCCCACAGCGAATCCTCAACCGACAAGGCAAAGAGACGCTGCAGTTTCAGACAGTCCACGCAGCCCTTGATCTCACTAAGCATAGCAGGGAAGGAAAGGAGATCACCTTCATCAATATGGTTCAATGCCTTCTGAAACGCCTCTGAACTAAGCATCCGGAAAGCCTGCTTGTTTCGCCCAGCCTTTTCACATAGATAGGGGTCATCTATCTGGGTGCGGTCAAGGTACAGTTTCAAAAGACGCTTTTCCAGCCGTGACGGAATCATCAACCCATCCCGTGTCTCGTGCTGATACTTGCTTTTGAAAAGGCATCTCAAGAAGGTCTTGTCCCATTCATTCTCAATCTGACGATCAATCAAGTCGAGGATCCTGTGGAGGACATCTTCGTATTTTTCCTGTAAACACCGAGATTTCTCTCGTCTCATGATACTTCCGAACATGCGATCTGAGCACGGATAGTACCGCTCGTTTTCCTCGGCATAGACCATGAAACGAACCTGCTCCGGAGAGGCTACACAATCAGGATAGGCAGAATAATCAAGGTGGTTTTCTATGAAAAATGTGGTGTACCACGCATCCATGATGGGGTCTTCGCCAGCTCTGTAAGGATGCTCTGGATTAAAAGCGGGTAACCCCATGGAACCGTGACCGTCAGACATCATCTGTCCTTTTTTATCTTAGGGGTAACCGTTCACAGGTTCAGGGTTCAACGTTCAGGGTTACGGACAAGGACAAAATTGAAGATCCGAAGTCCTCGTAAACAACGCTGGTTTTGCCACATAATTGGCAAGTGCCATGTTCCAGACCCGCCTGCCTCGCCTGTCATGTACGGAACGGGCATATCCCAAG
>MAXP01000248.1:0-3333 GCA_001751085.1 Desulfobacterales bacterium C00003060
TTTCGACATCGCCATTCAATTCGATAATACACGCTTTTTCGAAAAAAGTGTAAACTGGTGAATGAAGGATGTACAAATTTTATACCATAACAGCCAACGACGGTTAGCCCTATTTGGGGCCGCCTCGTTTGCCGATAACGCCCTTTCCTTCCTTCCGGTAAGAATCAGCTCCTAATCCTACCGCTGTGTAGGAAATTTTCCCCTCATTACCTGAAGCCAAAAAAGCGGATTGCGCAATTTTAGGTAATGGTCTTGCGTTGTTAGGGCATTTACTCGGGCGGTTCTCACGCTTGGCGCGGATTTTGATATGTGTGTCCATGAAGCTCACACGCTTGTCAGATGAGAAAACCGGAGTCTTGGAGTAATAAGGAAGGACGGCCATGTTAGCGAACACATTGATTATAGGCGAAGCCATACGTTCAAATACTCCTTTTATGACTGGATCAGAGGTGAAATGTCCAAGATGCGGTTGTGAGGCCATCTACCGATATGGTCGGACACACAATGGCAAGCGCAGATTTATCTGTGTTCTATGTCGACGACAGTTTTCTGTCGGTGCCAAGAGGTGCGAAGTCCAGGCCAGACCGGACTGTCCCCAGTGTGGAAGACCGATGCACATATATAAAAGAGAAAAGGGGTGCATCAGATTCAGATGCTCAGTTTATCCGCAATGTATGACATACAAGAAAATTGTCGTTGAGCAGGAATAAAACCATTTTTTCTCAAGGCTCCATCCATCATCTGATGCTTCCCTGGTTTATCCAAGCTTTATCGCTGCTGTCGCACGGTGTTCCCATCCGCTGAACCTGATGACAATCTGCAAACTTGTAAACAGACAACCTGGAACGCTGAACCTTTTTCAGCCGTGAACGGTTTCAATTGAATTTTAATACATTGGCCGGTCCGGTTCAAGGTGCCGGCCATGCTGAAATGCGAGCACAAGATAGCTGATGATTTCATACGGAAGGTCATGACCTGGCGGCGCAGCGGGTTCAGTGTGTATGAGGGAGGTCGCCATAGCCGGGGATGACAAGGGACAAGCTTTCTGTAGGTAAGTAATGAAAAAAGCCTCTTGGGTCATATTGATTCTTAAAACAACGTGCTGTATTGTGATTTTCAGAACAACGTGGTGTATAGAGTCCGCGCATAGCATGAACTTAGGGGCTTTGTCCCAATTGGCATAATGGACAGGAGGTATCCATGATTCCAAGTATGAGTCACTGGTTAATGACCCACGAAGTTCTATTGTTTTCACAGGTCATAGAATTCCAGAGACGTAATGCGGGAAATGGAGGTACAAAATGGGACTTATAGATAATGGGCTAAAGGGAACGGTTCTGACCGGCCTTGCCATAGGGATAGGCGCAGCCGTGCTTGCGCCTGTGATTCTTCCTGTTTTGGCCGGAGTGGCAAAGCCGCTGGCCAAGGCCGCTATGAAGAGCGGGATTGTCCTTTATAACAAAGGCAAGGAAGTAGTAGCTGACGCAGGAGAGGTGGCTGAGGATTTGTGGGAAGAGGCCAAGGCTGAAGCAGAGGAAGAGGCTGACGCTGAAGCAGAGGAAGAGGCTGAAATGGAGGGAGAAGAGACTACAACCTTTAGCCAGACGGAGGCAGAGACAGGTGGTCAAGCTTCCTGATGCCAGGATAACTCACAGCACCTCCGCAAGACTGAGGATCAAGATCCCTTCGAAAAAGGGTGACAACAGCTACTTCGAATCCTTGGAGCAGAGTCTTTCCGGCTGTAACGGGGTGCAAGGGGTTGAGACAAGTCCTGTAACTGGTAGTGTGTTGCTATTCCACGATGCGAATATGAAGGGCATTTCCAGGTTTGCAGAGGAAAAGGGCCTATTCAAGGTCGGAACTTGGGGTGGTGAACCAACGCCCCTGGTAAGAAGGGTGAGGGCGGGGTTTGAAGATTTGGACAGACGTACAAAAAGGTTGACCGGTGGTCAGTTGGACTTATCCAGTGCAGTCTTTTTTTCTCTGATCTCCTTAAGTATCTACCAGATAGTCAGGGGGAACTTCTACGCTCCCGCCTGGTACACATCGCTTTGGTACGGACTCAATATGGTTTTTAAGTCCTCAGATACGAAAACTTAGCCCGCCTCGTTTCGTCCATGCCCGAAGCCACGGTTCCTTGAGTACTTGATTTTTTCGGTGGATGGCTATTTCAACCATTTGACTATTTAACTTAACGACTCAGCAACTTAACGAAGTGTGTATTATCACACAAAGGAGGAGCAAAAAAATGCCAGAAGAAAGAGATGCCAAAACAGCAGGACAGGAATTGCACAAAGCAGGGACCACCGTGAAGGAAGGTATTATCAGCAGCCTCAAGGGGATTAACGAAATCGAGGCGGAAATCGTGAGTCTTGCCAGAAATACAGTATCCAACGCCCTGGGGGCCACAGGTGATGTCGCCAAAGGCGCCCTCAGTGTAAGCAGTGACGTCATAAGGGGCGCTGTACAGGCCACAGAAGAGGTGGGTACTGGACTCATAATGGGTGCAAAGAGCGTGGCTAAAGGAATCATCCTCGGCGTAAGCGACGTCGGGGGTGATTTGATAACCGTGGCCGGGCAGACCACAACGGCGGCTGTTAAAGGGGCAGCCGACATTGGAGCAGACGTGGCGACGGTGGCAAGGAGAACCGTCGATGGTGTGATTGAGGCCACCAAAGAGGTCGGTGGCAACGTGGAGAAAGTGGCAACGACTGCTGTGGTAGGGGCCATCGATGCGGCAGGAACGGTGGGGAAGACCGCGACAAAGGCGGTCAGCGATGTGCTGCTCGGGGTCGTAGGAGGTGCAAAAGAGGTGCTAAAGGCTGCGGTGCCAAAGCCTTCAGGTGGAGAGAGTGTTCAGTCCACCCCCGAGAAGACTCCTGAGCCCGCAAAGGATAAGTCATCAGTCAAAGCTAAGAAGCCAGGGATGTAAATCAAGATTGTTCGTTAGGCTGACATGGGTTTTCTCATTGCCAACAGCCGTAATTTACACGGAGCAGCCGGTATTTTAAAACGAAGAGGTACAGATGCCGAAAAGGGATAAAGTGACTGTGGTCGACCCGGTTCATGCATCCCTAAAGGGAAGGACGAGGTATAGAGTAAGGGGTCTCTACCGCTCTCACGCCTTAAAAATGCATCTTGAGTCTCAACTCAGGAAAGAGGAGGGTATAACCAGGGTAAGTGCCAGCACACTGACGGGAAATGTCCTCATTACTTACAATTCCGGCAGATCCCCCTCCGAGATCGCCGGGCTTATTCAAGGGATGGTTGCAGGCTACAGGGGAAAGGCTGCAAAGCCCCGCAAGCCTGAGCGCACCGCAGTAGCAGGTCAAG
>MAXP01000248.1:3407-6193 GCA_001751085.1 Desulfobacterales bacterium C00003060
GGCCCTGGCCACGTCAACCTCTGCCGGCTTATCCGACAAGGAGGCCAAAGGACGTCTCAGAAGGTATGGCCCCAATGTGCTTCCTGAGGCTGTGTCACGATCAGGTCTCGCTATACTCATAGATCAGGTCAAAACCGTGCCGGTCGGTATGCTTACCGTAGCGGCCGGCATCTCCGTACTCACCGGAGGAGTCGCAGACGCCGTAGCCATTATTGGGGTTGTCGGCATAAACGCCGTCATAGGCTATGTGACTGACAGCCAGTCTGAAAAAACCATACATTCTTTGAAGAGTCTCGTACGTCCCAACGGCCTGGTAAGGCGGGACAAAGAAACGAAGAAGATCAACGCAGCGGAGATAGTTCCCGGAGATCTGCTCGTGTTGAGACCAGGGCAATATATGGCTGCTGATGCCAGGCTTGTTGAAACAAAGCGTCTGAGCATCGATGAATCTGCCCTCACCGGTGAAAGTGTGCCCGCAGAGAAAAAGCCAGGGGTCCTCTCTGAGGAGAATGTCCCGCTAAGTGACAGGTCGAATATGTGCTACATGGGAACCCTGATAACCGGAGGTCAGGGACTGGCTGTGGTGGTGGCTACAGCAAGATTCACGGAGATGGGCAAGATACAGGCCCTCGTGGGAGAGGCCGAGACCCCTCAGACCCCGATGCAGAGGCAGCTTGACCAGGTAGGAACCCAGTTGGTGGTTGCCTCATCGGCGTTATGCGGCATTGTATTTGCGGTCGGCTTTTTCCGTGGTTACGGATTCCTTCTGATGTTCAAAATGGCCATTTCCCTGGCAGTAGCGGCCATCCCTGAAGGGCTTCCCACTGTGGCTACCACCACACTTGCCCTTGGTATTCGGGAGATGCGCCGGCACAAGGTCCTCATCAGACGTCTGGATGCGGTGGAGACACTTGGTTCCGTACAGGTCGTCTGTCTCGACAAGACCGGCACGATCACCTTGAACAGGATGTCGGTGGTAGAACTCTACGTGGGAGGAAAGCTGATCAAGGTCTCAAAGGCAACGTTCCCGCTTATCTCGGGAGGCGTTGATTCCGTCTTCAGGCAGGAAACCGCCGGCCTTATGGTCTGCTCAGCCCTCTGCAACGAGAGCGAGGTGATTCAGAACTGTGAAGGTTATGTAGTAAACGGCTCTCCAACTGAGAATGCCCTTGTATACATGGCCATGGGGTGTGGCCTTGATGTCCTGAATCTCAAAGAGGACTTCCCCCTGGTAAAGATCGTCCACCGTTCCGAGAGACGGAATATGATGGTGAGTGTCCATAAGACCGCCCGCGGCAAGATGCTTGTTGCAGTCAAAGGCAGCCCGAGCGAGATACTGGCTCTCTGTGCCCGGCAGATGAGGCAGGGAGAGACGGTCCCCTTTACGGATGAGCAGCATCTTGTAGCGCAGACAGAGAATGAACGTATGGCCGGCAGGGCCTTAAGGGTTCTTGGGGTGGCATACGCCCTGGTGGACTGTGACGAGAATCGGGTCGATGACGAGGAAGTTCTGGCAAAGGACCTGGTATGGCTCGGACTCGTCGGCATGACCGATCCCATAAGGGAAGGCGTCAAAGAACTCACAGCCCAGTTCCACAAGGCCGGGATCAAGACGGTAATGATAACCGGAGATCAGGGCCCGACCGCCTATGCCATAGGAAGAGAGTTGAACCTTAGCGGCGAGGGCCAACTGCAAATTCTCGACTCCACCAGGTTCGCCGGTTTAGACCCCGAGGCCATGCGTGCCCTCTGTCAACAGGCACACGTATTTTCCAGGGTAAGCCCTGGACACAAGCTGCAGATTGTGCAGGGCTTGCAGGGAGCATCCAATGTTGTAGCCATGACCGGTGACGGAATAAACGACAGCCCGGCTTTAAAGGCGGCCAATATCGGAATAGCCATGGGGGAAACAGGGACCGATGTGGCAAGGGAGGTTGCCGGTGTGATCCTTGAAGATGACAACATCGAAACCATGATAGTGGCCGTAAGTCAGGGCAGGACCATATATACCAATGTTCGAAAGGCACTCCACTTCCTGTTGGCCACAAACCTCAGCGAGATAATGGTCACATTTGCCGCCAATATCGGAGGGATGGGGCAACCACTGACCAGTATGCAGTTGCTCTGGATCAACCTCATTACCGATATTTTTCCAGGGCTTGCCCTTTCGCTGGAGGCTCCGGAGGAGGACGTGTTGGATCGTCCCCCGAGGGACCCTCATGAACCCATTGTCAGGGCCTCGGACCTGAAGAAGATAACTCGTGAAGCCGGGGTCATAAGCCTGGGTGCTATGGGCTCTTACGGCTATGGGATAGCGAGGTACGGCACGGGGTTGAGGGCCGGCAGCATAGCCTTTCTGAGCCTTACACTCGGCCAGCTCATTCACGCCGTGAGCTGCCGGTCGGAACACCATACCATATTTGATCCTGAGCCTCTGCCGTCCAACAAGTACTTGAATGTAGCCCTGGGCGGATCCTTTGCGCTTCAGGCACTGGCGCTCTTTGTCCCTGGACTGAGATCGCTCCTTGGCATCGGTTCCATTGGAATAATGGATTCTCTGGTAGTGGGCGGCACGGCTGTGCTTCCCCTTGTGGTAAATGAGATGACAAAAAAGGTTCAGAGTGAAAACAGATGAGAAAGGATTTTATCTTCACTTCGGAGTCGGTAACAGAGGGGCATCCGGATAAGCTCTGCGACCAGATAAGCGATGCCATAGTAGACCGCTTCTTGCAGCAGGATGTCTATTCCTCAATTGTCGCGGAATGTGCAGTCTCCCAGTCCATAGT
>MAXP01000249.1:0-1916 GCA_001751085.1 Desulfobacterales bacterium C00003060
TTTTTTTGGGGTAATCAAAAAAAATGCGACCTGTGCGGTTAGATGTTCGATTTATTGTTTGGGAAGCAAGAATGGAAGCTCATGCAAAAGCAGAAAGGAATCAATCACATTCTGACCGTGCCGACACCGGCCATCAACGAGGAAGCGACAGTGGGCAATGTCAAAGGCGTCAGTCATGGATCAACCGGCCCGGGAAGCCGATATCAGGACGATCAGGGCCAAGGGGTAGAGAAGCCCCCAGTAAAATACAAAACCGGCGCTGCCTGGCGAGAAATTTCTGTTTTGTATCATGTCTCGCACGTGACCGGCTACACATC
Source organism: Desulfobacterales bacterium C00003060 (assembly GCA_001751085.1). Lineage (GTDB taxonomy): Bacteria > Desulfobacterota > Desulfobacteria > Desulfobacterales. The sequence continues at coordinate 318 of MAXP01000249.1, forward strand.
CCCAGAGCCAGATGGTGGCCGCTACAACGGTTGCCAACCAGAAGGCGCCCGAGAACCACGTACACATAATACCCAACACACCGATGGCAAGATTTGCAATACCCACCTCGAACTGAAAAGGACTCCCCTTTTTCCAACCGATCTGTTCGGCAATGACGTCTGCTTTGAAGATATGCCCCACAGCGAACCCCACCAATTGGCCGCCGAGGCCGATCACCAGCGCATTGGCTAAGAGCTGATTGATCCAGTCTTTGGTCCCATCCGTGTGGAGACCCCACAGGAAAAAAGCCACTACACAGGCTAATGGTACATAGAGGCCGTATTTCATCATATTCGCTTTTGTGCTTATGGCTATTACTCCTCTCCTTTGTTTTTTGTAATCCGGACTCCTCTGCCGTGTCAAGATCAGGTAAAAAGGATAGAAACGTTTTTACGCTCTTCAAAGCCAAACTGAAATTTTAATCCCAAATGTGACGAAATTCGACTTCCCGGTGTAGGAGGACGCATGGGGGAAGTCTGCTCTTGACTCTTATGAATTCAGAGCAAGAGTCAAGAGCAGACTTGATAATAAGGCTTATTGATTGTTTCTACAATGCGGCAAATAACCTCAAAGCTCAAGGAAGCAACAAGATCTAATTCAGCTTTGAGCTTGCACAACTCGCAACTCATTTCAAAAGACCAACCGGCCAACGGGTTAACCGAAGACATCCGCCGATCCAACACTTTTATTAACGGTTTCGGCATCTTTCAAAATCGAGCAAAAGTAGTTTACATTTTTTTCGAAATGAAGGCCTGGTTTCAGTGTTCAGGTTTGCGGCGTTCGCCTTGAGAACAGCACAGGTTCTGCCCGTCTCACTCCTGACACCTGACACCTGAAACCTCAATGCAACCAAAATGCCAGGAAAAAGTGAAAACTGACTCATGAAGGATGCCACGGTTTCTATTAGATATCATGCATCTTGCCGAGGCGGTCGCTGTGACTGTCTGCATAACGATCTAATTCCGGCTCCCACCGAAAATCCTGAGCAACATCAAAAACAGGTTGATGAAGTCAAGATACAGCGAGAGCGCCCCTAAGATGGCACCTTTTCTTATCACAGCGCGGTCAACCCCGGCAGGTTGACTCACGGCCATGTTTTTTAGTTTTTGGGTATCGTAGGCGGTGAGACCCACAAAGACGATGACCCCAATATAACTCACAACCATAGTCATAGCACTGCTCCGAATGAACACGTTGACCAATGAGGCGATAATGATACCAATAAGGCCCATCATGAGAAAGCCGCCCAAGGAGGTCAAATCTCTCTTTGTCGTCCATCCATAAACACTGCAGGCCAGAAAAGTGGCCGAGCAAATGAAGAATGTGCTGACTATGGAGGCGCGGGCATAAGCGAGGAATATGAATGAGAGAGTGACACCATTCAGAGCTGAGTAGAGGACGAAAAGGCCGGTGGCCGTTCCCGCACTCATCCTGTTCACCATACCGCTTATGGAAAATACCAGGGCCAGTTCCGCTATTATGAGACCAAAAAAGATAAGACGGTTACCGAAAACCAGATGCAGCATGGTCTCACTGGTTGATACATAAAAGGCGATAGA
>MAXP01000249.1:1929-4977 GCA_001751085.1 Desulfobacterales bacterium C00003060
TTGGCACGGAAATCGTTTCCATCTCATTACCTCCTATTGATACGAATTTAGGGACCCGACAAAAAATTACTTCACATTATCGCATCCCAGCTTCGGGCCATCTATGGCCGATCCTCATTCCATGATCCTTGGCTAAAACTCTTACGATTTCCAGATGATACTCCTGTTTATTGAGTTCAACATTATTCAAAATATTATAATCCTTTATCCAAAATGTCAAACCCTTCGTGAAGACCACTGGAGCCATCGCCATCGGCTCCTTGAAGATTTGAGCAGACCCTGGTTGAACCGCAAAAGCGAGCGCTAACCCCGCAGCTTGTCCGCCGGGGCGTAGGCCCTATGGGCCGGAGGTTGCGGGGAGCTTGAAGACCTGAAAAGATTTTCATTGAAAAATGCTCTGTCGATGATACAAGAATATACTTATGATTGCGATTATTGACTACAAGGCTGGAAACCTGAAAAGTGTCGAGTGCGCCGTGAAAAAATTGGGCTTTGCCTGCATGGTGACTCAGCGCCGGGAAGACATCCTTAACTGTGAAAGGGTGATATTCCCGGGCGTGGGAGCGGCCGGAAAGGCGATGGCCGATTTGAGGCACCTTGGTTTGGACAAGGTGATGAATCAAGGTTTTGACGCTGGCAAACCGATTCTGGGGATTTGTCTGGGTGCACAGATCATACTGGAGAATAGCGAAGAGAATGATGCCCGGTGTCTGGGACTTATTCCGGGCGGTGTTAAACAGTTTGCGCGACCGCTTTTTTCTGAAGGAAATGAGCGGCTCAAGATACCCCACATGGGCTGGAACGGCGTAGATTTGCGCAAAACACATCCGGTCTTAGAGGGGATCATGCCTGCGGATGAGTTTTATTTTGTTCATTCCTATTATCCTATGCCCGCTTCAGATGAATATGTGGTTGGGACTACGGGCTACGGGATAGAGTTTCCCTCTGTGATAGGTTATAAGAACCTGATCGCCATGCAGTTTCATCCGGAAAAAAGCGGAAGGGCAGGGCTTAGGATCCTGGAGAACTTTTGCAACTGGGATGGTCACCATGTTGAGTAAACGGATCATACCATGTCTCGATGTAAGAGACGGGAAGACGACCAAGGGTATCAAGTTTAAAGGGAATATCGATATTGGCAATCCTGTGGAGATGGCCAGGTTCTATTACGAGCAGGGGGCGGATGAAATTGTCTTTTACGACATCACGGCTTCAAGCGACCACCGGGATATTATGATCGATGTCGTGGGCCGCGTGGCCGAGGAGATCTTTATCCCCTTTTCTGTGGGCGGAGGGATCAGGACTATTGAAGATATGCGCCGCGTGCTTCTGGCTGGTGCGGAAAAGGTAAGCGTGAACACCGCTGCGGTCCAGAATCCCAAGATCATCGCTGACGGTGCCCGTGCTTTCGGGAGCCAGTGCATTGTCCTCGGTATGGATGTCAAAAAGGTGGAGAGATCTGAAAAGACACCCTCAGGCTATGAGATTGTCATCCACGGCGGCAGGACGTACATGGGCATCGACGCCCTTGCCTGGGCCAAGGAGGCGGAAAAACTGGGGGCAGGCGAAATATGTCTTAATTCCATTGATGCAGATGGTTCTCAGCAGGGCTATGAAATGGCCTTGACGCCCCTCATATCTGAAAACGTGAACATCCCGGTGATCGCCTCGGGCGGTGCCGGAAATATCGATCATATGTACGAAGTCCTGACAAGTGGCAAGGCAGATGCAGCCCTCGTGGCCTCGATAGTCCACTATGGGACACACACAATCCGGCAGATCAAGGACGAGCTTGACGATCGTGGCGTAAAAGTGCGTATGCGATGGTAAGGCCGTCCTACTGGACTTGAGGGGCGATTTGCCTCAGTTGAATATGCTGCGTCCCAGAGGAATTAAAAGAACAAAATGGAATAAGAGGAATTAAAAGGATATTCAAAACCTAAAACCCACAACATAATCAGACTCGCTACATAATGACCCCATAAGTAATTCCTGCACATGTACGCTTCCGATGGGTGCGACACCACGCTGAGGCTACCCCTGCCCCTGAATGCATGGCAGGGGCGAAAGACCTCCGATCACGTACTCGCTCAGATGGATGAACTGCTTAAACACCACACCGATGCTCAAGCGGCAGCCCTTCTCAACGAGCGTGGTCTTAAAACGGGCGCTGGACATCGGTTCTCATCGGAAAGTCTGCGTTGGTCCGATACGCCACAGGATTGAAGAGCTACAAGAAGTGTCTGCGAGAGGCAGGCATGCTGACCATCCATGAGATCGCCGCCCAATTGGGCATTTGTGGAATCTACCGTGAAAGATTGGCATCGTAAGGGGCTGCTCCAGGGCTTCAAATGCAATGACAAGGGCCACTGGTTGTATTATCCGCCAGCGGAAAACCCGCCAATCAAATAGTCACGGAGTAACAATCGCTTCGTAAGTCCGGTTTGTATGAAATTGCCGGAACAACGGCAGGAGGTGTAGTATGAAACGTTATCCTATAATGTTAATCCACTTATTTGCGCCAAGTGTCAGGGAAAAATGCGCATAATAAGTTTCATTGAAGACGGCGAAATTATTGAGAAAATCCTGAGACCTCTTGATTTGTGGAACATAAGGAACCATGATCCGCCCGCCCATAGAACCCCAACTTTTCATGATTATACCATAGAACACACATAGTCACAGATTCCTCAAACAAATTACTGGCTTCAATAGACCTTAAGTCCACCACACGAGTGACACAGGATTGGTGCTCCAAGAATGGGTAAGAACTTGCCATTTTTTGTCAATTTGGTTTGTGCAATCTCATATTTCTTCGTGTCAAAGACTTTCCTTTATTTGTAGCCCGCCGCCATTCTCAAGCTTCAACAATATGAAGTGTCCATTTTGAACTTGACACACAACCCGCATTATGCCATTGTTCGCTACTCAGAAAGCAAATTCCGGCATCCTTCATAAAACCCCAAAAGTAGTTTACACTTTTTGGGTTTTTGCAAAAATCCTGATTTTTTTCATGACATGTAGAACCCCTGAAAATAAGGCTTTACA
>MAXP01000250.1 GCA_001751085.1 Desulfobacterales bacterium C00003060
TTGTCATTTTTCGAAACGAAGATTTTGGCTTTTTTGTGAAAAATCGACAAGTTTCCATGAAATCCTATTCAAACAACTCGATTTTTTAAAATCTTCATTTTGAAAATGTCTGATAACCATTTGTTTTATCGCCTTTTATAGGGTTTCCGTTCAGGCACTAATTAATCTAAGATGATGTAGCGGTATCAGTCATATATTGAGACAACAGAAGCGAATTGAATGATAAGTCAACTAATTCAAAAAAATCCCTGAGTTTCCGGAGGTTCTATCATGATGAAGCCTACATTTTATTTGGCACATTATCGCAAAGTCGATGGCGATAGACATAGCGTGAAAACGCACTCAGTGGAGACATCTCTGTTCTCAAAAAAATTTGCAGCCAAAATAGAGCTGGATCTGATCGGTGAGCTGTTAGGGCTTCTTCATGATTTGGGAAAGTACAGTTTTAAATATCAATGTTACATAAAATCCGCCGTTGGACTGCTTTGTCCCGGGGATAAAAAGTATGTAGATCCAAGGAGCTACAAAGGCAAAATCGATCATTCCACTGCCGGCGCACAATGGATCAACGAGGCGTCAAGGGATGCGATTAAAATCAATAAACTAACGTCAGAAATAGTCGCCTTGTGTGTCGTTTCTCACCATTCGGGCTTGATCGATGTATTCGATATTGCCGGTGAAGATAAATTCTCCGCACGACTCAATAAGGATTTCACCTTGACACATTATTGCGAGGCGCAAGAAAAAATCGATCATTCGATCTCGGACCGCATCAACGAACTGATAAAATCAGAGAACAAGAACAATCAACTAAAAAAGCTAATAATCCGAATCCATGAACTTTTCAGTGGTTCGATACGATCATTCTCAAAAGCACTACTGGCCCGGTTCCTTTTCAGTAGCTTAGTGGATGCGGACCGATTGAGCACAGCCGATTTCGAAAACCCGGAAGATGCAAGATTGCGTTATCTTGGAAATTACCCGGATTGGCAAGAGCTGATCGATTGTTTTGAACAAATATCCTTTGAGATTAGAAATGAAGTCGATCAGAAAAGATGCGAAATTTCATCGTCCTGCAGGCAACGGGCAAGCGATAAACAGGGACTTTATTATTTGACGGTTCCGACAGGGGGCGGAAAAACATTCTCCAGCCTCCGTTTTGCCCTCCATCATGCAAAACAGCACAAACTTGACCGCATTATTTATGTCATTCCGTATACCTCGATAATTGATCAGAACGCATCAGAAGTGGCCAAGATATTTGATGGCATATCCAAAGAAATCGTTTTGGAGCACCACTCAAATCTTGTGCCTGAAAAAGACACATATCGAAACCGAATTCTGTCTGAGAATTGGGATGCGCCGATTGTATTCACCACGTCCGTCCAACTGCTGGAAACGTTTTTTGGGGGAGGAACCCGCAGTGTGCGTCGCATGCATCAGTTGGCAAAATCGGTTATCATTTTTGATGAAATCCAGACGCTGCCAATCAAAACCGTTCACATGTTTAACAACGCAATTAATTTTTTGACCAATCTTTGCTCCTCAACTGTTGTTTTCTGTACGGCGACTCAGCCGCTTCTACATGGGGTTGACCCAGTCAAAGGGGCAGTAACGTATTCTGATGCAATGGAGATCGTGGAGTATCCTCCGCTTTTTGATGCGCTAAAGCGGGTGCATGTGCAAGATTGCCTCAAAAAAGGAGGGTGGACGGAAAAAAAGCTGGCAGAGCGTGTGAAGGCACTATTGCATGACAAGGGAAGCGTCCTCGTCGTTATAAATACAAAGCCAAGCGCAAGACGCTTATACGAATCCTGCAAGGATCTGTCGAAAAACGTTTTTCATCTTAGCACAAACATGTGTCCCAAACACCGAAAAACGATTTTAGACCAAGTGATTGATTGCCTTGACCCATCGAATCCTAAACCCGTCATCTGCATCAGCACGCAGTTGATTGAGGCCGGGGTAGACGTAGACTTCGGAGCGGTCATTCGTTGTTTGGCTGGCCTGGATTCCATAGCCCAGGCAGCAGGGCGCTGTAATCGCAACGGAAGACAAGAAGGTTTGGGAATAGTGCAGATCGTCAATCTGCAAAATGAGAACCTCGACAGATTACCCGAAATCAAAACAGCCCAAGATGTGACATTACGCATCTTTGATGAGTACAAAAAGAACCCCGCCGGTTTCGATAAAGATAGAATCGGCTATAAAGCCATGAAACGATTTTACAAGTACTATTTTTACAAACGGGCGCATGAAATGAGTTATCCGGTATCCAGAAAAAAACTAGGACGTGACGACAATTTGCTGTCCCTGCTATCAACAAACCAGCAATCTGTTGACGAGTATAAAAGACAACACGGAAGTCCATCTCTATATATGAGGCAATCATTCAAGACGGCAGGTAAATATTTCCGCGTGATTGATGCGCCGACAGAGGCAATTATAATTCCGTACGATAAGGATGCCGAATCGATCATTGCAAAACTTTCGGTCAAGCTATCCTTAAAAGAAGAAAGGTCGCTGTTAAAAACCGCGCAGCAGTATTCTGTAAATATTTTCCCCTATATGATGAAAAAACTGCGTGAAGAAAATGCCCTGTTTCAGACCTATGAAGAAAGCGAAATATGGTATCTGCATGCTCAATATTACAGCAAAGATTTCGGCGTGAGCCTGGAGCCGGTTTCGCAAATGGAATTTTTGAACGCATAAGGAGGCCGAAGTGAAAAACAGTGTCGAATTCAAAGTGACGGGGCGGCATGCCTTGTTCACCGACCCCGTGACCAGAATCGGAGGCGAGAAGTGTTCCTACCACATCCCCACATACGAGGCAGTAAAAGGGATTTTGAAATCCGTGTATTGGAAGCCTACGTTGATCTGGATTATCGATGAAGTCCGAATATTAAATCCGATCAGAACAGAAGCTAAAAGCGTTAAGCCTCTAAATTATGGGGGAGGGAATACCTTGGCAATGTATACGTATCTTTCGGATGTCGAATATCAGGTAAAAGCACACTTTGAGTGGAATCTGTTCCGTGAAGATATGGCAGCGGATCGTATTGACGGGAAGCACTTCCAGATTGCAAAACGGATGATCGATAAAGGTGGGAGACAGGACATCTTTCTCGGCGCACGAGAGTGTCAGGGTTATGTTGAACCGTGCGTTTTCGGGGAAGGAGGCAGCGCTTATGATAATATTGAGCGTTTAGATTACGGCATCATGTTTCACGGGTTTGATTATCCCGATGAAACCGGGAAGACGGATGAAAATGGCAAACCTGACAAAAGCGGAGAATATCGCCTTCACAGCCGGTTTTGGAGACCGGTCATGCAGAAAGGAATCATTAAGTTTTTTCGCCCGGAGGAATGTGCCATGCGGAAATTTGTGCGCGAAATGATACCCAATCCGCCCCAATCCGTTGGGCTTAACGAGGAGGCGCTGCAAAATGAGCTGGATTGAAAAACTCTACCAAACCTACGAAAACAACACGGATAAGATCGACGATAAGAATGACACCATTCCTCTGTTTCCTATTTGCCACACAGCGCAGAATGCGCATATTCAAATAGTTATCGACGGTGATGGCAATTTTCAGAGAGCTTCTGTGATCAGCAAAGATGATTCTCCAACGATTGTTCCCTGCACGGAAGCATCTGCAAGTCGTGCTGGCATACGCCCGGTCAATCATCCATTATGTGACAAGTTGCAATATATGGCTGGTGACTTTGCAGCTTTTGGCGGAGAGGTGACGAAAGGATTTCAAAAAAAGCCGTCTGAACCTTTCGAGATCTATAAATCGGATTTGCAGAAATGGTGTTCCTCGAACTGTTCGCATCCAAAAGCCAAGGCTATTCTAAAATATATTAAAAAGAACCAAGTTATAAAGGACCTCATTAATGACAAAATTCTGCATACGGAATTAAAACCTGATGGTTCAGACAACTTCATCTATGAATGGTGGGGTGAAGAATCTGATAAACCGGAAATATTTAAGATACTAAACGGGAAAATGCAGAAAAACGGAAAACGAAATCCGTGGCAGGCCGAGGCATTTGTTCGTTGGGCGGTTGAAACTCCAAATTGTTCGGACTCTTCAGTAACGGATGTCTCTTTGCAGAATGCATGGATTGAATACTCAGCAAGCCTAA
>MAXP01000251.1 GCA_001751085.1 Desulfobacterales bacterium C00003060
GTGATGGAGCCGATCAAGAAGACCCCGGCAAGGCCCACACAGACATTTCCAAGCTTTCTGTGGATCACACTCCCCATGATCGCCTTGGCAAAGATGTGGAAGAGGTCTGTTCCGACAACCAGGATGCCCTTGATGCCTGCGCTCATCAGGGCTGGAGTAATGATGAACCCGCCGCCTGCGCCGATGCACCCTGTGATCAGGCCGGCCATCCAGCCGATAAGGATCGATATGCAAAAGATAAAGGTTCCGTAATAGGCCGGGCCGTAAGCCTTTTTGCCGCCCAGCAGCTCCGGCATGGCCCCGCCGATCTCATCAGCAAAAGCAACACCCAGGATAATAATCGGAACGATCATCAAGCCGAGTGCGATCCGACGCTTGCGGTCCCGAAGTATGGTGTTTGAGTTATTGATTTCCCATTTAGCAAAGGCTCTTGCCCCCATCATCATAAATTCGCCCCACTGTTTGAAGAAACTCATGTAATCTCTCTCCTTTCCTGCATGGTTTTTGTGTGTTGGCTCAATTGGCTGTTGAAACAATCTTTACCCCCTCCGGCTACATCTGTTTACACCCCCTTTTTACGCCCGGATTTCATATCAAATGGCACTTTTTCTCAGAATAAATCGTGCATATGAGACACCGTTAAGTCCATCTTTCGTCCACTATGATACTCCGGCACTGGACAGGAATCGTTCGCCTATCTCTTGATTTCATGTCACCTTCCAGTCCAACTTTCTCCAATGCATCCTCAAGCCTGATCATGCCCATGACCTCGTTTCCCGTAACTACGGCAACGCGCCTCAGATCATTCTTCAGCATGACCTTGAGTGCCTCTGTGATCCTGTCTTCAGGACCCACAGACGGTTTCAGCGCAACCTCTTCTTGGATGGGCATGACAATCTCTTTGACTGAAAGCCTTTTCATGCGGACCAGTGTCCCGACGAAGTTTGGGGTTTCAATAAAAAAAAGCAATGGATGTGCCAAGAAACACGGGGGATGGTAAATGGGCCAACTATTGGGAACTAAAGAAGATTATTCAAGAGTCGATGGCGTCTTGCCTGTGCCCGAAGATAGATCTCTGTCAGGATTTTTTACAAACTGTAAAAGATAGGCGTGAATGGAACGAAGAATGAAAAAGGAAAGCGTTCACAGAACAGCCGTCTTTTGTCATTGCGAGGAGTCAGCTACAAACGGACCACGAAGCAATCTCCAGGCTTTGGGATCAGGATGGACAGGATATAGAGGGAACAAGGAAGCGAAACGAATGGAGCCGTAGACGGGAGGAAAGTTCTGTAAACGCTAAGTTATTTTTGCACCGGATGGACTGTCGAAGGTTTACTGAAAAAAATGTTGGACGTTCATCTTTCAAAACATTTCCGTACGGCACAAATGTAACCTGTGAACGTTTAAAAAACAACTAAGCATTTATGGAGGAAGGTTCCGGCCAGGTCAGGATTTGAGATGCGGCAGGGCCTTGGTGGCCCTGCCGTGTTGACACCCCAACCCTGTTTGGAAGGGAATATCAGTTAGTGACCCAGCTTCATGCCCCATCCCTCAAACATGAACATGATGGCAAAGCCATACCACAGGGTATAGCCCACATAAAAAATCAAAGAAAAAAGGACAACGCCGATACGGTCACCAATCTTTTGAGGTTCGATCTCATAGTAGTTATAGGAAGACTCCACGGTCTTCTTCACCACCGTGGCAACGATCTTGGCCTCGTCAAACTTCTCCTGGGCCTTTAAGTCCTTATCCATGGCCTTGGATGCCACCCACCAGTCATAAAGGACTCGCCTCGCGTCGTAGCCGTATTTGCTGGAGACCTCTTCCCCTCTATTGTAATACATATTATCTGCATCAGCCAGACAGTTATCAAGGATCTTGCCGAGATCGCCGGTTACCGTTAACTCGTCCCCTGATATGTCTACCATTGCGCCACCCTTCTCAAAGAGTAGGGCAACCTGCTCGGCCTGTTTTTCATTAGCCATCTTCAAGGTCACGCTCACGGAGGTCCCCATGAACTTGTCGGTTTCTTCCTTTACCTTTGGAATGTAGTAGGCCGACCCCTTGGATATGGAGTTATACAGGCTGTCTAAATACTCCAGACCGTTCTGGCCTGCAAAAACAGGCGAGAATATGGTGATCAGCACCACAATAAATGCCACCATCATGCCAGCACCACCATAGAATTCCTTCTTGTTTTCTATCATGCTTTTGCCTCCTCTCCCTTCAAGACTCGAATATTTAAGAGGAACGTGCCGATCACCCAGACACCGAATGCACCGATTATAAGAAAAAAGAGCCAGACCCCAACGGTCTCCAGACCACTGGCCAGCCCCTTTGGTATGCTAATGACATCCATAGCGTTCAACTTGGCCGGCAGGGCAAGGAAACGATTGACAAATCCTGCCAGAACAGCCATGGCGTAGAAACCACGGATCGTGATACCGGGAACGACCTTGGTGACCATGGCCCCAATCTGGATGCCGAGAAGGGATCCTAAGAGCATGCCCATGGCCAAGGTGTAGAAGATGAACCCGTAGATCGCGTACTGGCTTATTGAGGCATAACCTGCCGTGAACACGATCTGGAAGATGTCCGTTCCCACCGTAGTCATGGAAGAGACGCCCAGGACATAGACGAATATAGGAAAAGTCAAGAATCCGCCGCCAACACCCATGATGCCTGCCGCCATCCCCACGAGGCAACCGCTGAAGACCAGAAAGACCCACGAAATACCGCGACCTTCCGGGACAAAGTCGTAATCGAATTTGACCATGGGGGGGATCTTCATGGCCTGGATCTTTTTGGGGAGATTTCCCATCTCAACCCCTTCTTCTTTTCCACCATGGGCACCCGTATCAGCGGCTGCGCCTGCTGCGGCCTTTCTTGCCTTAAGGAAGTCGGCCATGGCATAGATCCCTAAAAAACCCAGCATGCCGGAGTACACACTCGTAATAAAGGCATCACTGAGAACCGGGTTAATCTCGTAAAGTACGCGGTTGATCACCCCGCCAAGGGTCGCCCCTAGGATGGCACCGATCAGAAAAACCGCGGCAAGGGGTACGGAGACATTCCCTAACTTCCTGTGGATCACACTTCCCATGATCGCCTTGGCAAAGATGTGGAAGAGGTCCGTTCCAACGGCCAGGATGCCTTTGATGCCTGCGCTCATCAGGGCAGGGGCAATAATAAACCCGCCGCCCGCGCCGATGCAGCCAGTGATGAGCCCAGCGCCCATGCCTATGGCGATGGATACGATAAAGATAAAGGTATTGTAAAAGGCCGGGCTATAGGCCTTCTTGCCGCCCAGCAAGTCAGGCAGGGCATCACCAAGCGGCTCCGCAAAAGCGATCCCCCCGATGATAATGGGAACGATCAACAAGCCCAGTAAGGCCAGTCGCTTGCGGTCGCCAAGTATGGTGTTTGAGTTGTCAATCTCCCATTTAGCGAGGGATCTTGCCCCCATCATCATAAATTCACCCCACTGCTTAAAGAAATTCATGACACATCTCTCCTTTTCTGTACAATTTTCGCGTAGTGGCCCAATATCCTCCGGAGAACACCTCTCCGCTAGCGGTCAGATCTGCTCTTACACCCCCTTCCATGCCGTTTATAGTTTTTCAGCATTAATCATGCTTTCTGCCAAACAATCTCAAGTGTTCCTTCAAGGGCTGTTTTTCAAGGTATTCAGCATCTACCCTAAGCCCCTCTTACTCCACCATGATCCTATGCCCTTGCACAACGATACTCCTCCCCCCTTTTGATTTCAGATCCCCCTCCAACCCGACTTTCTTTAAGGCATCTTCGAGCCTGATCATACCCAGAACCCTGTCCCCCTCGGTCACTCCAATCCGTCTCAGGTCATTCTTCAGCATGACCTCTATAGCCTCCGTGATCCTGTCTTCAGGCCCAACGGACGGTTTGAGTGCAACCCCTTCTTCCATCGGTATGATTATCGTTTCAACAGCAAGCCTTTTCATGCCTGGCCTTTCGGTCAAGAGAACTTTTGCACATTTACAGCAAGATATGCGCCAGAGACCCGACGGAAACAGTTGCCTGCGCGTAACATGTTGATATTACAACACATCAAACCTCCGGCCTGAGCAAATCTTTCGGAACGACAACCGACTTGTAAACAAATAGGTTACAAACGGGGGAAATATCAGCGGGCGTGAATGCGGAAGGGTCTTGAAATTACAGGGAATTAATGGGTGTAACTTTTAGGTTACATGCTTATGTCCTTGAATTTTTCCGCATCGATCTTTTCGTGTTTCATGATTCGATGCATGTATTGCCTCTGCAGGCCGACCTGCTCGGCAGCCCTGGAAATGTTGCCTCTGTTCTGCTGAAGCGCTGCCAGTATGTATTGTCGATGAAAGGCCTTTATTACAGTCTCTTTGGCCTCCTTAAAGGGAAGGCGGAAGAGCGCCTCGTTGAAATAGGGCAGCGCCTTTGTGTGAGTCACATCGGTCATAAGATCCTCAAGCCTGATTCGTTCGGACCGGCACAGGATCACCCCCCGTTCAATCGCGTTTTCCAACTGCCTGACATTACCGGGCCATTCCCGGGTCATTAGCATGGACATGGCCTCGGGATCTATATCACGTATCTCTTTGCTGTTGAGTTTGCTGTATTTTTCTACAAAGTGATGCACCAGCAGCGGGATGTCATCCCGTCGTTCACGCAGTGGGGGAAGGCGAAGGCAAATCACATTAAGACGATAAAAGAGATCTTCTCGAAACCTCTTCTCGGCTATGCGTTCCCGGAGATCATGATTGGTGGCAGCCACAAACCTGACATCAGCGTGTCTTGTATTCAGGCCGCCTACCGGCTTATACTCCCCTTCTTGCAGAAGGCGCAAAAGCTTGGCCTGCATGACTATGTTCAACTCTCCAATCTCATCCAGAAACAGGGTCCCCTGGTTGGCCTCATCCACGAGCCCCCCCTTGTCCTGCCAGGCCCCGGTAAAGGCCCCCTTTTTGTGCCCAAAGAGTTCGCTTTCGATGATCTGCTCTGGTATGGCCGTGCAATTGACAACAACAAACGCCTTGTCACCACGCCGGCTATGCGCATGGATCGCCTTGGCCACGAGTTCCTTTCCGGTACCACTCTCTCCTTGAATCAAGATGGTTGCCATCGATTTTGCTACCTGCATGATCTGATTCAGTATCGACTTTATCGCCAGGCTGGAACCGATAATAGAAGGAAAGGCCTTTTGTTCTTCAAGGGACCGGCGCAAACCAAGATTTTCGAGCCTCAGGGCCTGCCAGTCCAGTGCCCTGCGAATGGTCAACAGGATACGCTCTTTGCGGAAGGGTTTAGCAATATAGTCAAACGCCCCCTTTTGGGTAGCCTCCACTGCTGTTTCTATGGTGGCATAGGCCGTCATCATGATAACGGCCGCAGAAGGTTGGAGACTTTTGGCCTTATCCAGCAAGGCAATTCCGTCCATCTTGGGCATCTTCAGGTCGGTGATCACCACGTTGAAGGGTTCCCTCTCTATCAGTTCAACAGCCCTAAACGGATCGTATTCCAATGTCACTTCATGCTCGGTCTTTTCAGTGATGATCCTCCTGAGAAGGGCTAACATGTCCTTTTCATCATCCACAATCAGGATTCTCCCCCTCATGATCGATTCCCTTCCTTGGGCTTCAGCATAACCGTGAAGCTCGTTCCTTTGGATCTTTGCCGCCTGTTCTCCGTGCTGCTCTCGCACGTAATGGTCCCTTCGTACTTGGTAATAATCCCGTGACTGACGAACAGACCCAATCCCGTGCCTTCACCTTCACATTTGGTAGTAAAAAAAGGGTCGAAGATATTTTCCATGTGTTCTTCCTTGATCCCGTGTCCGTTGTCGCAAACCACAACACGTACTCTGTTTTGACTCTTATCGAATGATGTTTCTATTTCCAGAATCCCGCCCTCTTTCAATGCTGCCGCAGCATTGTTGATGAGGTTCAAAAGTACCTGCTGCATCTGGCGTGCATCCCCCTTTACCCTGGGAAGCCCGGGAACCAGGTCGAGTCTAAGTTCAATGCTGTTCATGTCAAGGGAATGCTTGACCACACCGACAATCTCATGAATCGCTTCGTAGATATCACAGTATTCAGATACCCCTTCCCCTTGCCTGGCAAAACTCAAGAGATTCTCCACCACTTGCTTGCAATTGAGGCTGTGGCGCTCGATCGTTCTCAAATCCTGGTAATCCTGGCTGTCTTTGTCAAACTTCTCCAGGAGGAGATCCGTAAAGCCAAGTATCACACCAAGGGGATTGTTTAGCTCATGGGCCACTCCGGCAGCCAGGGTCCCCATTGAAGCCATCTTTTCGGTACTAACAAGCTGGTTTTCAAGCTTCTTGTTTTCTGTGATATCTCTGGCAATGCAAAGAACGGACACCACCCTTTCCCGCTCGTCCTTGAGGGGCATAAAGTTTGCGTTAATCCATGCCTGATGCTCACCGGTCGTTACCATAAACTCGTCTCGCACGCTCTTTCCGAACTGATAGACTACCCGGATGAGCCTGAGCTGCTGTAATGCAACATCTTCTGAAAAAAGGACCGACAGGGGCCTTCCAACAAATTGAGAGGGAGTACCCCCAAAAAAATTTGCCGTAAAGCTGTTCAAGGATTGAAAATATCCGGTTTCATCCACCGTGAAGATAAAATCCTCAGTGCTTTCGACCAGGCTGCGGTAGTTCTCTTCAGCCTTTTCCAGGTCCTGAGTCTTTTTGTTCACCTGCTCCTTGAGGCTGCGAACCCGCTTCTCTTCGTACAACAACAAAGCGCCTATCCCCACGACGATGGATACAATGGTTATGCACAGGAACCAGAATAGATGCCTCGACCCGGCTTCGCCAAACTGACTGCTCAAGGGAAGCCCGACGGCAAGAGATAGAACGGTGATTATGGTGATGCACAGCAGGAGGGTTTTGTGGGTGTTTGCAAGTGTTTTCCAGAGCATAAGAAATATCTTAATGCAACAAAACCATCAAAGAGTCAACAGCGAAAAATTCGACCTTGCATGAAGACCAATTGCATCGTAGGATCATTAAATCCATGGGCTTCGTACCACTGGCCGCTT
>MAXP01000252.1 GCA_001751085.1 Desulfobacterales bacterium C00003060
ATAACAGGCAGTTCCAAGGCAGACAGAGATGATGTTTCGGCCTCTCGGTTCCAGACTGAAGGTACTATAGAATGTGCCTACACCGTAAATTTGACTAAGAGGCACCCCTATCTTCTCAGAAAGATACGTAAGAGATGCTTGGGGCAAGTAGTTATACTGATGTTGAATGGCCTGGAGAATCATAATAAGATTCTCTTTGTCGTTGTTGAATTGTATGTCTATTATTCGATCAAGTTCCATATAATCCATCTCAACGGCTTGATCCGCGTCGGATAAAGCTGCCTCACTCATTTAGCTGTCCCCCTAAATGGTAACTGCCTGATTTGTCACTGGACAATTTTCAACGCATAGCCCACAGCCAATACAACGGTCCAGGTCAATACTCCGCGCACGTTTCTTGACCTTTACCTTGAAATTCCCGGCAGAGCCTTCGACCGATTCAATATCAGCATAAGTGATGATTTCGATATTCAGATGCCGACCGCATTCCACCAGTTTTGGCGCCATGATACACATGGAACAATCATTGGTGGGGTAGGTTTTGTCTAGTTGTGACATCGTGCCGCCAATAGCTGGTGATTTTTCAAGCAGATACACGTAAAAACCAGAATCTGCCAGGTCAAGGGCGGCCTGGATACCACCAATGCCACCACCTATGACCAGCACTGCACCCACCTTTTTTGTCGGTTCACCCTTTGGCATTTTTCCTCTCCCGCAAAACCTCACAGCCCGTGGATACTGATTGATACGCTAAGCCCCCGCCAAAATCCGCTCCGGGATAGGCGTGCCGCTTACACAAGAATTAGGTATATATCAGAAATAGGGTTGACTGTCAAAGGACGATCTTGTTATAGGATTGCGGATTTCGGAGTTAAGCTGCGCATCATTTTAGCGTAATTTCACATGGTTATCAGGGCCATTCATGCCCAAATTTGCAAGTATTTTTCTGAAAAGCTATAGATAGAAGGGAAATGCCTGCGAGGGATCTTGGGTGCGGAACAACATTTGAGGGCTTTTTGTCAGGGATTGGGCTTATAGGCGGCTTAGAACCCATGTTTCCCACTTTTCTCTTGTGGTTATGTAACATATAGAAATTATTATTATTTAAGATTGCGATTGTTCAATTTTCTATGCACACATTAACTATTTACCCTCTTTATTTGCTTTTTTTATCGAAAACCGCATTTTGACACCACAATATATAGGCAGTAATTGCCCACCTTAACCGCATGATTAACATAGACACAGTATATTGTGGTATCAAATGCGTGATTTATGACTTTTTGAGTACTTTCCACATAGAAAAGTTGGCAGTGTGCATAGAAAATATTTTTACAAAATTGATACATTTGCAATTATATCAATATATTACAAATGTATCAATTCTGGGGTGGGAAACATGGGTTAGAAGGTTACTGTCAATCCATGGAGGAAGGCCCATGAATCATCCATGTCCTTGTCGACCAGCTTATGCAGATCATTCCAAGCATCGCCGGCAACGAGATATCCCACCGTGGCATTGTAAGTCAGGTTGTCCATGAGCTTGACATTGATGCCGATATCATATTCCCAGCCGATCTCATTGTCTACGTGAGACACTGTGTCATTGGTTTCACAGTAACCAACAGCAGCGTTCAGGATCACGTTTTCTCTTGGTGAAAATGCCGCTGTGACATAAGCAAGTTTGTAGCCGGTTTCCTTAATATCTGAGTTGTGTTCGCTTCCGTTGAAGCCCTTGCCCTTGGCAAGGGCATCGAGACTGGTTCCGCCCGGATACCCGTCAGTGTTTTGATTGGAAAGTATCAAGAGAGGCTCCCACAGATCGCGGTCTGGATGCCAGTTGTTCTTATCATGTCTCGAATCTGTATTGCCTTGTGAAAAGGCATAACCAAATCCAAGCGTAGCTGGATTTGCATCATAATTGGCATAGAAACAATATGCATATTTCCAGTTGACAAAATCTTTATCCTTTGCGCTCCCCCCACGGACTCTCTGTCCCGAAACCTGATCTTCAAACACTTGAAAACCTGTGACCACGCTCAATCTGTTTGTGACCTTTAGAACCGGATGGATCTTAAAATTCGTGT
This sequence comes from Desulfobacterales bacterium C00003060, assembly GCA_001751085.1. Lineage (GTDB taxonomy): Bacteria > Desulfobacterota > Desulfobacteria > Desulfobacterales. The sequence continues at coordinate 2,088 of MAXP01000252.1, forward strand.
CAAGGCGTGCATCTGACCTGCCATCGCAGCCATAAAGATCCTGATTGTTCCTGAGCGCTCCCGTAGTTTCATAGGATGGGCTAATCTCGACATCCAGCGCCATGGCCGGTGTAGCTGCAAGCATGATTCCAGTCACGACCGCTGCAACTAAACTCAATTTCATGGTGCCGTTTCCTCCTCTTTGTTGAGTCCAGTTAAAGCGAGCCATTTGCAACAATAGAGTATGCGTCACTGTCCTTATCCTAAAGGGATATTATGAGGCAACGCCGTAGATGGGACACACAACACCTCATACTACAAAAAAATATAGGGCCATGATGTCTTTGTCAAGACTTTTTTCAGCAATTCCAATTTTGACCATAAGGTCCATAAAACGGCTACCAACGTAAGGCGGGGCAGCCTGTAAATTCAATCACTTAGCAACTCCCTGGGTTTTGCTTGATTGTGAAATTAACATAGAGCCAAAATGGCGCAAAGTGTTCCGCTTTAAGTTGGCAGCCCATAAAACACAGGGGTTCTTTGTGGATTAGTGTGAAAACAATTTAATTTTACTTGAGAGTCCAAAGTTGTTTTAACGCATTGATATTCTTGGTGTTGATTCGTTCGTAACGTCATTCCGGCGAAAGCCGGAATCCAGAATAATTCCAAGAGCATAATGAAGCTGGATGCCGGATCCGTCATCCCGGACCCCGATCCGGGACCGGTATGACGGCAGAACTTTGGACTCTCAATCTAACTAAATTGCGGATTTCACATAAATCCACGATGAGCCAATTAGAATTGCTGTAACAAGAACGCATAGGTTGACATTTGAGCAGAATAATGCTAAAAAAATTTATAATTGGAGGGTCTACACACAAACTCATTTTTCAAGAAACAAAAATAAAATATATATAGTATTTCCGATTTCCGATTGCGGATTGCGGAGTTAATCCCCACATCATTTTTGCATAATTTCACATGGTTATCAGGACCATTCGTCCCGCAAATTTGCAAGTATTTTTCTGAAAAGCTATAGCACAGCTTTTTCAATATGCAGGGCCATGATCACATGCTCGATGAGTTTATGTGTAGGCTCCAGGGTCATGGCACAGCGGTGAAAGGGAGGTGATATGAGAACAGTTCGATCCTGTAGGACCATAAGAGCAATTGTCTTCTATTGTGTTGGTGCACTGTTGCTTTTCCGTTGACAGGCATGTTGTTTCCGAAACGTGGATTTGCTAATGAACTGACGAACAGTTCCTGCTGAAACAAGGAGGGAAGAGAATGAAGAGGGGGATTTTACTGCTAATTGCGCTTGTTGTGGTTGCTCTATGGTGTTTTCCGGCCATGGGGCAAGCAACTGGTCAGGAGGATCGGCTAAAGGCGCTTGAGGACAAGATTCAGGCGCTTCAGAACGAGCTTGAGGAGGTGAAGAAGGAGGCTGTTCAGGCGAAGGAGGCTGCTGAGGTCACAAAAGAGACATTTCAGGGAAAGAAGGTTACGCCCGCCTATTCTTTCTGGAAAAATGATTTTTTTCTTTCAACAGAGGATGAAGAGTTCTGGATGAAAATTCGTGGGAACCTGCACTTTGATACAAAATTCTATGGTGGAAACAGCGCCAACCCGACCGCATTCGATATCCGACGTGTCCGTATGGATTTCCAGGGGATGTGGTACGACTACATCTATTTCCGTATCCAGGCGGAGTTTGCTGATTCCCCTTATATCCGCAATGCCTGGGTAGACTATAAGTTCAGGGACTGGTTGCATCTTCGTGGAGGCCAGATGAAGCCGCCCTTCAGCACTTCATGGTGGACCACTGATAACAATGTCAACTTCATGGAGCGCGGGGGGGGCAAGCCGATTTATAGCGGTTTTGACCGGGGCTGGTGGATCTGGGGTGATGTCCTTGATAACACCCTGGCATGGAATATATCCACATGGACCGGTACGGGTACGGAGAAAGACGATCCAAAAGGGGACATCAACGACTACAAGGACTGGGTTGCCCGTTTGTTTTACAGCCCTTTCAAAAACCAGGATGACTCGGTTGTCCAGGGGCTTCATCTATGCGTTGAGGGGAGTCTTGGCAAACAAACAGGCCGGACAAAGGCATTTGAGGGTCAGGGCAAAGGATATAGCGCTGCTATCAGAGATGACAAATACTGGACGTGGGTCGACGGCTTAACAGATGAGACGATAGACAGCAGAGATCGGTGGGGGGCTGAGCTTCACTATATTCTCGGGCCGTTGAGCATGAGTTCCGAGTATCTCGTGTGTAAGTACAGTGACATAGAATACGTTGCTGATGGCGGAAAAGTGAGCGCTGACGGCAATATCGTGTCCTGGAGCACATGGGTTGCTTACTTTCTAACCGGTGAGCAAAAAAGGGTTAGTAACTTCGGATGGAAATATCCAAGTCCCAAAAACGACTTTGATCCTGTCCATTTTGACGGCACGGGGGCATGGGAGGTCCTTGCCCGTTACACGAGCACCAAAACCAGCAAAGCCCTGTTTCAGAGGGGTATCCTTGATGGTGCAGACAGGGTGGATGAGTATACCCTGGGCCTTTCATGGACCTGGAATCCCCTGATACGCTGGCAGTTCAACTATGTCCATCTGAGTGGACGCGGCATTCTCACTGGTTGGGTGGATAAGAATAATTCCAATGACCCGGGGACAAAGCGGGTTGATCACGAGGATATGTTTGGAATTCGCATGATCTTCAAGTTCTAATAGACTTAGGGGTTTCGTCCCAATAGCGGACCGGACCTTCAATTCGGTCCTATGTGTTCGGTCTGCTATTTTCCCTTCCATATCGGTTTTCGCTTTTCCAGAAATGCAGTAAGCCCCTCCCTGGCATCCTCTGCAAGAAGATTATTTACAATGACATGCTTGGCATAATCGTAGGCCTGGGAATCGGTTAGGTTGATCTGGGTGTAAAAGGCCTCTTTGCCCATGCTTATGGTAAAAGGACTGGCTTCAGCGATCTTTTCGGCCAGCGCCCATGTCTGTGCGGTTAGTTGATCGGCAGGAACGGCCTTGTTGATCAAGCCATATTCCTCTGCTTCCCGCGCTGAGATCATACGTCCGGTCAGGAGCATCTCAAGTGCCCGTTTCCTGCCAATAGCCCGTACAAGCGGGACCCCTGGAGTGGTGCAAAAGAGCCCGATTTTTATGCCAGGCGTTCCAAAAAGCGTGCCTTTCTCGGCCACAGCGAGATCACAAGCAGCCACCAGTTGACAACCTGCTGCAGTGGCCACGCCGTGTACCTGGGCAATCACCGGCTGGGGCAGGCCCTGGATCTTTTCCATGACATGGACACACGTGTCAAAGATCTCCTTGTAGTGGGTCATTTCACGATCTACCAGTTGCGAAATGTCGTGACCGGCAGAAAAAACCTTTCCTTCACCTTTTATTATGACAGCCCTAATCTCCTTGTTCTGACCTATGGTTGTGAGCAGGACACGCAACTCCTCCAAGAGTTCGAGAGAAAGGGCATTTCTCTTTTCCGGCCGGTTTAATGTGATAATCCCGATTGCACCTTCCACATCAAACTTCAGATACTCGTAGCTCATACTTTCCTTCCTGTTGTGGTTGTTTGTCACTGGTCATTTGTTACTGGTCATTTGTCATTTGTTTCATCCTCTCTTAATTCCGCAATCCGCAATCCGCAATCCGCAATCGAACTATTCCGCAATCCCTGGCCCAGCCCTGGCCAATAGGCTCTGTGGTTGCATATATGAAGCGAGCGCCAGGGCAGGCCGCAATCCCCAATCCCCAATCCCCAATCCGAAATCCTACATATTCAATGCTGTCTAGAAATAAACACCACTGCCGCCATGGGAAGCACGGGATACTTCCTGTCACCAATCACAGCAACTCCTTCATTTTCATCCAGGATGTCTTCCGGGGACGACCTGCTGGTTTCTACTATGCGATACCACTTGGTGCCTGGTCGAGGTCTTGGTATCTCAAAGCTGTGTTTCACCTGATCTCCATTGAGGATTACAAAGAAATCATCATGCCGTTCGCCTTCTCCAAGTTCTGATCCGTCCACCAGGAAGGCCACCACTCTGCCCTCTTCGGACCAGTCTGGTTTGCCCTGTTCAATGCCGTCCCAACTGAGATCAGGACGTCCATCCTGGTTTGAGTCCGTTCCCGTCAGAAAGCATGATCTTCGAAATACAGGATGTCGATCCCTCAAGGCGATCATCTTACGGAAGAATCTAAGCAGATGAGCATTCTTTTCTGCGAGGTTCCAGTTGACCCAACTGATCTCGTTGTCTTGGCAATAGGGATTGTTGTTTCCCTGCTGGGTTCTGCCAAACTCATCGCCGGCCAGGATCATGGGGACCCCCTGGGAGACCATCAGCACAGTGAAAGCGGTCTTGGTCTTGCAGAGCCTCAGGGCATTGACTGCCCTGTCATCTGTTGGTCCCTCAATGCCACAGTTTGAGCTGAGGTTCTCGTCACTGCCATCTACGTTTTCCTCGCCGTTTTCCTCGTTGTGTTTTTTTTCGTAGGACACAAGATCATAGAGGGTGAAGCCATCATGGCAGGTTATATAGTTTATGCTCCCACAAGGACTGCGGCCTGCCGCCTGATAGAGATCAGAGCTTCCTGCAATTCGGGTTGCCAATGCCGGGATTATCCCTTTATCTCCTCGTATGAATCGTCTGACAGTATCTCTGTAATGTGAGTTCCATTCAGCCCAACGTCCGGGGAACCCCCCGACTTGACAGATCTGTGTATCCCACGCCTCGGCTATGATCTTGGTGCGGGCAAGTGCTGGATCCTGTTCTATTGCATCGACAAGGGATGGGCCCACCAGGAGTTGACCCTTGTGATCCCTGCGCAGGATAGAGGCCAGATCAAAACGAAACCCATCCACGTGCATGTCAATAACCCAATATCTGAGGCAATCCAGGATGAATGCTTGAACCGCCGGATGGTTACAGTTTACCGTGTTCCCGCAGCCTGAAAGGTTCAGATAATCCTTTGATTCCGGATCCAGCGCGTAATAGATTGCATTATCCAGTCCGCGGAAGCTGATGATTGGTCCCTCCGAATCCACTTCTGCCGTGTGATTGAAAACCACATCGATGATTACCTCTATGCCTGCACGGTGAAAGGCCTTGACCATTTCCTTGAATTCTTTCACCTGATTACCGTCCCAACCGTCTGAGGCATAAGAGGCCTTTGGGGCAAAAAAAGCCACGGTGCTATAGCCCCAGAAGTTTTTCAGCCTGTCTCCTGTCTTCGGGCTGACCCGTTTGTTTTCCAGCTCGTTGAATTCAAAGACAGGCATCAGTTCTACTGCGGTTACCCCAAGGGATGTGATGTACGGAATCTTCTCGACTAATCCCTTATATGTACCATGGCTTGTGACTTCCGAAGATTCGTGGGCCGTATATCCCCTGACATGGAGTTCATAAATGACGCTGTCTTTGAGGGGCACATTCAGGGGCCTGTCGCCTTCCCAGTCAAAATGATCCGTCACGATACAACACCGACGTATCCCACCATGTCCTCCCCAGGTTTCCACTCCCTCAAGAGCCCGTGCATAAGGGTCAAGGAGGATATTCTCCCTGTTGAACCAGTGGCCTTTTCCCTTTGGGTCAAAGGCTCCATCAGCTCTATACTCGTAGCGCAGGGATGTGTCCATGCCAAGAACAAGGATATGCCATATGTCCCCGGTCCTGTTGATCCTGGGATCCAGCGTAATTTCGCCTGTGGGCTCTGAGTTTGCTTTCTCAAAGAGGACAAGCGTGATGGATGTGGCGTTTCGGGAAAAAACCGCGAAATTCACGCCCTCTGGAGTGACCGTAGCACCCAAGGGCAGGGGCTGACCAGGTTTACACTTCCATGTTTGCATATTTCGTATCATCTTCACATAAGTCGGTGTGACTTCTCAAGAGTTCGTGTAGTATCCGTATCCTGCCAGTCGTTTTTTCCTGTTACCATCAAGTCGCAGTGACCGCAGTACTGATGCCGTTCAAATTCAGATTATCAAGTTAAACAGTTAAGAATGTCCCCTTTAGCCCTGGTGCGTTGCCTTCAAGTAGTTGAGAACTCAGGCGGGACTTAGCATCCATTTCCAAGCAGGTATGGCTTTGACAGAAACCCCTTGTTCGTGAAAATCCTTTTCCTGGTTATATGTTACTATGAGATTTTCTTTGATGCCGAAATACTTGGCGGTTGTAACGATTGCTCCCAACTCCCGCTTCACGGTACCTGCTTGACTTATATCGATACAGACCTGGAGTGCCGTGACAGGATGACCGTGGCTGTCCGCGGCGATAAAATCCAGCTCCTGACGTTTTTTTCTGGTTAAATAATAATGAACTCTGTGCCATCTTTGACAAAGGTGGAC
>MAXP01000253.1 GCA_001751085.1 Desulfobacterales bacterium C00003060
CTCGCTTCATATATGCAACCACAGAGCCTATTGGCCAGGTCTGGGCCAGGGATTTCGGATTTAGGGTGCATCATATACCTCGAAAAGCGCCATTTATGACCTTCCGGGGTATATCATCCGCCAAAGGCAGATTCACCCAAGGAATCTGAGACATATTTCTGGAAATCCATGAACACAACAGAAACAAGCTACAGTACAAACGGATTTTCTGTCCTGGGTCAATCCACGATCCGCATTCCGCAATCGGAAATCATATGGTGGGGTGAGTGAAGGGACTTGAACCCTCGACCGCCGGGGCCACAACCCGGTGCTCTACCCTCTGAGCTACACTCACCATCGTCAGATAATAACCGTAACAGTTTACCCCACAGGCCAGACAAAGGAGAATTCCTGAACCTATACATCCAGCCATTTCACCGACAGTAATGGCATGCCTGGCAAAGGCATTGGCCTCAGGCTCGGAGAACCTGGGCCTCGGAGAGAAACCGTAGACAAGGGATGTTCCTTGTGCACTGAACTGTTACTTATAATCAAATAACACACGATATAAGAGTTTTCAAGTATTTTTGGAGCGTTTGTACTGCAAATGGTAACTTCTCAAAAAGTCCGGGTACCCTGGCTGATAAGCTGACCACTCGCGGTGCTCGCGATCAGCTCATACCTCGGAAGGTCATAAATGGTGATTTTCTCGGTGAGTCATGAGCATCAAGAGCAAGGCNNAAGCCTGAGCAACGCGGCTATTGATGTTCATGGCCGGCGAAAAAGTGTCATTTGTGGCCTTTTGAGGTATAACAGCCAGTTAGGGCTCTTCAACCGTGAACCCTGAACATCTGAACCGGTGAACGGTTACCCTAAACTTATGATTGACGGTGAAATCGATCTTCTGTATATTTTCCTTCTGGTTTGCCTGTGCCGGTTGCCGGAACAGGGCAGGCAAGCGGAGCTTGCAGGAAGCAGGCAGGTCAAGTCCCGCACTATACCACCGAGGATTCCCTATGAGCGTGAACGCATTCATCAAATTCGTTATCCGGATCATCCTGGCCACCTTTGGTGCCGTGTTCGTGACACGTTTTTTTTATCCGAAGGCTACTATCGCCGGGATTGTGGCGGTCGCCATACTCCTGGTTGGTATGGCCTACGTCATGGAATACTTTCACAACCGGAAAAAGGGACCATAAGGAAGGGCTGATCGTTGAAACAGATTATTCTTGGCACCGCAGGTCACATCGACCATGGCAAGACAACCCTGATCAAGGCGTTGACAGGCATAGATACGGACCGCCTAAAGGAGGAAAAGCTCCGAGGGATTACCATAGAGTTAGGTTTTGCCTGGCTTGACCTTCCAGGTGGGCAGCGTGTGGGTATTGTGGATGTGCCAGGCCATGAAAAATTCGTCAAGAACATGGTCTCAGGCGCCTCTGGGGTTGACCTTGTGGCCTTGATTATTGCGGCCGACGAGGGTGTCATGCCTCAGACAAAGGAACACCTCGATATATGCAGCCTGCTGAATGTCCATCATGGCCTTGTTGTCTTGACCAAGATGGACATGGTGGATGAAGAATGGCTGGAGATGGTTACAGAAGATGTGAAAGGATTCCTCGGGGGGACTTGCTTGGAAAGCGCCCCTGTGGTTCCGGTTTCTTCATCAACCGGTCAGGGGTTCCCACAACTTCTTGAGACCTTGGAGAATTTGTGCAGGGCAGTTCCCGAGCGCTCCTCGAATGGATTGTTCCGCCTGCCCGTGGACCGAGTCTTTACTATGAAAGGCTTTGGCACGGTTGTCACCGGGAGTCTGGTCTCTGGAAAGGTTCGGGTAGGCGAGACGATTATGATCTATCCCTCAGGTATCCAGTCAAAGGTTCGTGGTATCCAGGTCCACGGCAAGACAGTGGATGTGGCTGTTTCCAGCATGAGGACCGCTATAAACTTTCAGGGAGTTGACAGGAGCTCCATAGCAAGAGGGGATGTGGTGGGAGGTGTGAACACCTTGAAATCCAGCTACATGGTTGATTGCCTCCTGGCGTACCTTCCGTCCAATGGAAAGCCACTCAAGAACCGCACCAAGGTTCGATTCCATACGTGTACAAGCGAGATCCTGGGGCACGCCATTCTTCTGGACCGCGAGGAATTACTCCCAGGCGAGACGGCTGTTGCCCAGTTCCGGCTCGACACCCCTGTGGCGGTTGTCAAGGATGATCGGTTTGTGATCAGAAGTTATTCACCCATAAGGACCATAGGGGGTGGCCAGATCCTGAACCCTGTTCCCAGAAAACATAAACGATTCAAGGAACCGCTGGTGACCGAGCTCAAAGCTCTGGCTGAAAGTCCCGACAGGGAGATCATTGCTTACCATGTTAGGAAGTCCGGCATCCTGGGCGTTGGTTTTTCTGAGTTGAGACCTATGACAAACCTTTCCGAAAAGGACCTCGAACAGCACCTTCAACACCTCCTTTCCAAAAGGGCGATCATCCAGTTAGACCGGGAAAATCGCACATTCATTCACGGGTCTGTTTTTGACGGGCTTCGCCGGAAGGCCATCAAGATCCTGGAAGACTACCACAAGGACAACCCTCTGAAAACGGGAATGTCAGGGCAGGGGCTTAAGGCCAAGCTCGCTCCCTCATTGACCAGCAAGCTCTTCAGTCTCCTGGTTCATGATTTGGCCAAGAGCAACATAATATTCCAGGAAAAAGAGGCCATTCGCCTCTTCGCGCATAGAGTGGCATTGGGGGCAGATCAGAAGGATGTCAGACACAGGATTGAGCAGACTTATCGTCAGAGCGGACTTCAACCGCCATATTTCAGAGATCTGGTGACATCCATGGGCCAGAACCCGGTCCATGTGAAGGAGATCCTGATGCATATGCTGGAAGAGGAAACCCTCGTCAAGGTCAAGGAGGACCTCTTTTTTCATAGACGTGTCGTAGAGGATTTGAAAGACAGGCTGGTATTCTATCTCAAGGCCCATAATGAAGTTACCACACCGCAGTTCAAAGAGATGACAGGGGTTTCCCGCAAGTATACGATTCCACTCATAGAGTATTTTGATACCACAAAGGTCACCATACGGGTGGGTGATGTACGAAGGCTCCGGGAAGGATGAATCGAAAGGTCCGTGATGGAAGAAAAAGACTTCATCAGAGAGTACAAGCAGGAGTACAGAACTATCTTGGCTGTATTGCAGAAGGTGGGGTTAGACTATATCAACAGCGGTCACCTTGAAGGCAATCCCCTGCAACACTTGAAATACGTTCTGGAATCGGTTCAAGAGTCATGCGAAAAGAATATCTGCAAGGTCTGCAACAAGCTGCAAGGAGAAGAAAAAAAGAAAAAAAAGAAGAAGTTAAGGGTTATTAAATAGTTTGCTTGGCATCCTTCACGACAAGTCAAAAGTAGTTTACACTTTGTTGATCCTGCATTTTGGCAGTGAAATTTGAAATTTGAAATTGGGAAAAACACAAAGATGTAGATGCGTTACCNNAGTTTCGACATCGCCATTCAATTCGATAATACACGCTTTTTCGAAAAAAGTGTAAACTGGTGGATGAAGGATGCCGTTTGGTTATTGTTGCCGACTCGTCATCTATGATACTGTCCACGAAAAGCTATAGCTTCTTAAAAAAATGCTTGCAAATTTGCGGGATGAGTGGTCCTGATAACCATGTGAAATTACGCTAAAATGATGTGCAGTTTAACTCCGCAATCCCTGGCCCAGACCTGGCCAATAGGTTCTGTGGTTGTATATATGAAGCGAGCACCAGGGCCGGCCGCAATCCGAAATCCGAAATACTATAGAATCCGAAACAGAAAAGAACATGTATGCGCAGATACAGACCGGTTTTGTTCTTCCTTTGCTATTTTCTCTATTTCTTTACCTTCTGGATGGTACTCGCTTATTTGCCGCTTGTTCTAAAAGCCTATCATTTTACTGATAAGCAGATAGGCTTTGCCATTGGTCTCAACTCGCTTTCAAGCGTCCTCCTTGTGCTTCCCCTTGGTGTGTTTTCAGATTACTTTTCCCCGAAAAGGACCTTGACCTTAGGCGCGATTTGCTTCAGCGGCTATTTCTTGCTCCTTACTATCCTGCAGGATTTCTACGGTGTGTGCGCTGCAGTTATCCTCGGAGGGTTAGGGGCCGTGGCCATCAGGGTGATCTTGATGTCTCTTTACCTGAAACTCGTTGATAGCACGGGACGAGGGAAAAAGGTGGCATTTCTCCACCTTGGCGGTTATGTCGGTTTTGGATCCGGGCCGCTGGTCGGTGGTTATCTCTTTGAAGCCTTTGGAGCGACGTTCATGATAAAGGGGGCCTTTGTGCTTTCAATAATGATCGTTTTGCTAACATTGCTTATTGAAGACGCGCCACCCTTGGCCTTCAGCTTCAAAGACTACAAGAAAGACATCAAAGAGCCAAACGCCTTGTTCTTGATGGCCTTGGTTTTTGTTCTCGGCACGCACTTCGGGGCGGAGCAGTCCAGCATGAGTCTCCTGATGAAGGATGTCATCGGATTGGACAAGATGGAGATAGGCCTCATATTCTTTGCCCTGGGAATCTGGATGGCCATTCTCGTCCCCTTTGCCGGCGTTCTTGTGGACAAAAACCGCAAGATGTTCCTCTTGCTCATAGTGGGACTTCTCATCTCAGGCTGTTTCCAGTTTGTTACGCCTTTTGCCGGCAGTTTTTGCGGGCTCCTGATAATAAGGATGATTCATACCATGGGTGACACATTAGCTATTTTAGAAACAGATGTGCTCACGGCTCGTTTGTATCCGGCTGCCAGACTAGGCGGCAATTCCGGTCTTATTTTTTGTGTCAGGGCGCTGGCTATATTCATTTTTGCCGTTTTTTCGGGTTGGCTAAACCAGACGTGGGGTTATAAATTCCCTTTTTTTGTTAACGGGATTATGGTATTTGCCTTCTCCTTGGTCGCCCTGATATATGTTGTCAGGGCCTTTCGGGCTTCTTAGGGTTCGCTCAGAAATAAATTTGCATTTTCAGGAGTTGAGGCTCCCGCATGGCAAGACGCGAGGAGGGCGAATAGCAGGCTATTTAACCGACGAGCAACGCAGCCNNGCAGCCACGCGGGATGGATCGGCTCATCAAAATGTGAAGTTATTTTTGAGCGAGCCCTTAGGGCCTCAAATGCGGTTTTTCATGAACTGTGGAAAAGATATCGAAGGGAAAAGACAATGACACAGAAGCAATTCTTGGTACTGGCTTCACGAAATGCGGGAAAGACGCGAGAGATACGAGAACTCCTAAAAGGCTTTCCGGTTGAGATAAAGAATCTGGATGATTTCGGCCCGATTCCGGTTGTTGAGGAAAATGGTGCAACCTTTGATGAGAATGCCTATGAGAAGGCATCTTTTACGGCGAAGATACTCGGGTTGCCGGCCCTGGCTGACGATTCCGGCATTGAGGTGGAAGCCTTGGATGGCGTTCCGGGGGTCCATTCGGCCCGCTATGCAGGGCCGAATGCCACTGACGCAGAAAACAACGCCAGGTTATTGCGCGAGATGGAGGGTAAGACCAACCGGGCCGCTGCTTTTATGTGTGTCATCTCCATCGCGGTGCCGTCCGGTGTGGCCCTCACATATGAGGCCCGATGTGATGGGTTCATTGCTGAGGCCCCTGCTGGGGACGACGGATTTGGCTATGATCCCCTGTTCTACTACCCCCCCCTCAACAGGACTTTTGCCCAGCTTTCCGCAGAAGAAAAAAACCGTGTCAGTCACCGTGGAAAGGCCTTGGCAGAGCTGAAGGCGGAATTCGAGAAGGTCTTGATCTGGATTGGACAAAGGCTCTGATTCCGACGTTTTTTTGTTGACACATCTTCAGGTGTATTGTTATTCTCGCGCGAAATAAGAAAAGAGCGTAACACCCCTGAGTAGTGCCTATCTGTAAGCCCGTCCTGCTGAACCTCAAAAGCGAGTGCATTCCCCGCGGTTTGCTGCAGGGATCTTTGAAGTCCGCCGTTTCTGCAGCGCAGCGTCAGGGAATATACAAAATTTTTGGATGGGCACTAAGTAATTTCTGGAGGATGATATAATGGAGCGGAAACGAGTCGTGATNNGTGAGCAAATTTGACACATCTAAATTTAAGACCAGGATAGGTGCTGAGATAAGGAATTTTGTGCCTCTGGATTATGGGATTAAACCCAAAGATGCCAAGAGAATGGATCTCTTCACCCAGTACGGGGTTGCTGCAGCCTCTCTTGCCATTGAGGATGCCGGTCTTGAGCTTGGTGAGTATAATGATCGGGTGGGAACAATCATAGGTACTGGGATCGGCGGTTTGATGACCCTTGAGGAAGAGAAGCGGAAACTAGTTCAGAATAAGAATCCGTCACAGGTAAGCCCGTTTCTTATCCCGATGATGATGCCCAACGCTGTTAATGCCCATGTGAGTATTATGTACAAACTTACGGGGACTAGTCCGTGTCCGGCCAATGCCTGTGCCACAGGCTCATATGCCTTGATTTATGCCTGCAAGGATATTGCACTGGGCGACTCTGATGCTATCGTAGGCGGCGGGAGTGAGGCGATTCTTACGGAAATTGGGGCAAGCTCGTTTGCCAATATGAAGGCATTATCCAGGAGGAATGAAGACCCAAAGGGGGCGTGCCGACCATTTGACAAGAACAGAAACGGCTTTGTCATTGGTGAAGGGGCAGGGGTAGTGGTTCTTGAAAGCCTCGAACACGCACTGAAGAGGAATGCAAAGATCTATGTAGAAATCGTAGGGTACGCAACCAATTCGGANNAATATGGCCGGCCTGGAACCGGAAGATGTTGATTATATCAATGCCCATGGCACTTCAACCAAGCTCAACGACAGGTCTGAGGCCTTGGCGATTCGCGAGGTGTTTGGGGATTACAAGGTACCGGTCAGTTCCACCAAGTCAATGATAGGGCACCTTATCGGGGCTGCTGGAAGTGTTGAAGCCGCGGCTTGCGCCTTAGCCATAGAAAAACAGATGATCCCGCCCACCATCAACTATGAAACACCTGATCCGGAGATGGATCTGAATATCATCACCGAACCGACCCCGGCGAAACTGAATGTGGTCATGAACAATTCCTTTGGATTTGGTGGACACAACGCTGTAATGGTATTGAAAAAATATACGGGATGATGTTGGTGAGCTATGGTATTGCGGATTGTGGAATTATTTTTCTGAAAAGCTATAAGACGTTTGAGATTCCAAGAGAGATTCTATCTGTTTTCGGGTTGCTGACCGCACCAGGATTTGTTTGCTTTTACTGGACTTGCCCCTGACGATTTCCACATCCGACTTCCGTACCTTAAAGGTCTTGGCCAAGAGCTCGATACACATCTTGTTGGCAGCCCCTTCGACAGGAGGGGCTGTCAGCCTAATCTTCAACGCATCACCCTTAAGCCCCACGATTTCATTCCTGGATGCTCTGGGTTGAATGACTGCCTTGAAGATTACCCCTTCAGGGGTTTGCTGAATCCACAACATGGGAGAAAGTGCTAAGGTGCCTGTCCCCGGCCGCCATCTTTGATCTGGTTGATCATCCGGGTTGAAGAAGTCACCTCTGTGACTGGAACAAGGACTACACGGCCGCCGGACCTTTCCACGATTTGACGTCCCAGGACAGTTTCTGTTGTATAATCACTCCCCTTGGTCAAGATATCGGGTCGAATGGCCTCAATGATATTCTCAAGCTCTTCTGAGGAAAAAAGTGTGACGTAATCTGTGCAATCCAAGGCGCTGATGATTCGAAGCCGCTCCTGCGCCCTGATAATTGGCCGATTTTCGCCTTTAAGGGCCTTCACAGATTTGTCATCGTCAATGGCCACAATGAGCACATCACCCATCTCTTTTGATGCAGAAAGGAGCTTGATATGTCCCACGTGTAGAAGATCAAAGCATCCGTTCGTCATCACAATGGTCTTGCCTTCTGCCCGCAGGTGTTCTGCTATGGCGATCAGGTCTGGCAGAGTCTTTTGCTTGGCTGCCAACCCGCCTACTGCAGGTTCAAGGGCGCTTTGAAGCTCATTCCGTGAAACCGTTGCTGTGCCTACTTTTCCAACCACAATTCCTGCTGCAACATTGGCAAGGGCAGCAGCCTGTCGAAAAGAGCCGCCCGATGCGAGCCCCAAGCCGAGTACGGCTAAAACCGTGTCACCGGCTCCAGAGACATCAAAAACCTGTCGGGCTTCAGTTGAGATCCGGTAGGGCTCTTGGCCTTGCTCAAAGAGGACCATGCCGTCCTTGCCGCAGGTCATGAGCACCTTTTGCACTGGAACATCCTGAAGCAGTCTCCGGCCTGCTGCGAAAAGGGACATGTCATCAGCAATTTCAATCCCAGCCGCCAAAGAGGCCTCCCTGTTGTTGGGTGTAATCGCCGTTGCCCCTGCGTATTTTTTGAAGTCCAGCCCTTTGGGGTCGACGACGATCGGTTTTTTATTCTGCCTGGCCACATCAATAACCTGTCGCAACAGTATTTCAGTAAGAAGGCCTTTACCGTAGTCCGAGATCAGCACGACGTTGAAGGTGTGAATACGCTCTCTGACAAATTGGACCAACCTGGCCGTATGGGCCTGGGATATTTCCTGCCTGGTTTCGTGGTCTATGCGGAGTACGTGCTGGTGCCCCGCAATGATGCGGGCCTTTTTCGTAGTGGACCTGGCTGGATCCTGAATAAGACCTGTCGTGTCAACACTCAAGTCCTTGAAAAGTTTTAGCAGAAGTTCGCTGTCGGCGGATTCACCCGCACCAATAACACTTGCCACTGACACCTTTGCGCCAAGGGTGACAAGGTTGTTTGCCACGTTGCCCGCACCACCAAGGGTCGTACTTTTCCGGAGAACTGAAACTACCTGGACCGGGGCCTCTGGGGATATGCGGTCCACTTCACCCCACAGATATTCGTCGATCATCACATCACCTACAACAAGAATCCGGCACATGTCAAAGTTTGATAGATCGATGGTCATAGCCCCTTTGGTACTGCAAGCCCCTGCCGGCATTTTTTGTTCAGCGCAAAGGTTGAGTGCTTCTTGTCAGGGATCGAATCAGTTTTTAGGTCTCAACTTAAAGCCTTGGAATTTCTTTCTCATGAACCATTGCGAATATATACCACGTTCGGTTCATTTGCAAGGAAACGCTGAATTGGCGCCTGCGGCCTTTTTGCTTGAAATCGGGGGCATCCTTCATTCGCCAGTTTACACTTTTTTCGAAAAAGCGTGTATTATCGAATTGAATGGCGATGTCCAAACTGG
>MAXP01000254.1 GCA_001751085.1 Desulfobacterales bacterium C00003060
ATTAACAAAGTGTAAACTACTTTTGAGTTGTCGTGAAGGATGCCCGAACGATATGATAGATTATATGGCATCCTTCATTCACCAGTTTACACTTTTTTCTTAAAAAGCGTGTATTATCGAATTGAATGGCGATGTCGAAACTGGAAATTTGAAATTTGAAATCAGGTAACGCATCTACATCTTTGTGTTTTTCCCAATTTCAAATTTCAAATTTCACTGCCAAAATACAAGATTAACAAAGTGTAAACTACTTTTGACTTTTCGTGAAAGATGCCGATTATATGCTAAAACAATATTAGCCCAGCACCTCAGTGTCAAGGGCAAACCTTACCTTGCAAACCATACTAACATTACTGAAACCTCGGATTTGGGCCTTCAGGCACCGCCTTCAGGGCAGGCTGGAAGCCAGGACATTGGTAAAAACCCTCCTTGTATTGGCAGGGTTTCTGTTTTGGGCTGGGATTTTCGCCGTTTTTTATCGGGTCCTCTTTTACTTTCAAGGGATTGAAGAATTTGGTGATATCCTTGCCCGAAAGCTTCTATCCATGATACTTCTTACCTACTTTTCTATTCTTATATTCAGCAGTATCCTTACGGCCCTTTCCACACTTTATCTTTCAAAAGACCTGCCATTGATCCACGCGGCCCCGGTCACGGCTGAGAAGATATTCATAGCCCGGTGGCTTGGGAGCACGTTTGACAGTTCCTGGATGCTATTGCTATTCGGTCTGCCTGTATTTCTCGCCTATGGTCTGGTTTATGACGCTGGTCTATATTTCTATCTGGCCCTGGCCGGGTCGCTTCTTCCATTTTGCCTGATGGCCTCTGCCATAGGCACGATGATTGTCTTGTTTACAGTCGCGTGTCTTCCGGCTAACCGGATACGAGACATCTTTGTCTTCCTTTCCGTGGTCCTGGTCATCCTTTTGTATTTTATGTTTAGACTCATGAGACCCGAAAGGTTGGTGGACCCGACCGCCCTGGCGACCCTGGCAGATTATCTCACGTCTCTTGAGGCCCCAAGTCTTGTGTTTCTGCCTACCACCTGGATGCTCGAAACCTTATGGCCGGTCTTGCGGGGCGTAAGTGATATGGCCTTGTTTTATCTGGGGCTTTCCACGACATGTGCTTTGTCAATGGTTTTCATCGAGATCAAGCTTGCTCGTATCTTGTATTTCAAAGGCATTTCAAAGGCTCAGGTGGGCCGCCAGGCCCTGTGGGGCAAACGACCCTTTGGATTCTACTGGAAGGCCCCTCTGCCAATTTCAGGCAAGGTCGGTGCACTTTTTTTAAAGGATATCAAGACCTTCTTTCGGGACAATACCCAGTGGTCCCAACTCTTTCTCTTAGGGGCACTCATAGTTATCTACCTATACAACTTCAAGGTACTGCCCATTGACAAGGCCCCTATCAAGGCCCTCTATCTTCAAAATATCCTGTCGTTTCTGAACATGGGCCTTGCCGGTTTTGTGCTCGCTGCCATAGCTGTTCGGTTTGTATTTCCTGCTGTGAGTATCGAGGGGCAGGCATTTTGGATCGTAAGATCAGCGCCCATCCCGTTAAAGACCTTCCTGTGGACGAAGTTCTGGATGTACCTGGGGCCACTCCTTGTCTTGACTGAAATACTTATCGTCGTTTCAAACAAACTACTTTCAGTAACCCCCTTTATGATGGCACTTTCTACAATCACCGTATTATTCATGGTATCTGGTATCACGGCCATGGGTGTTGGGCTGGGTGCTGCCTATCCTGACTTTCGTATAGAGAACGTGGCACAGGTGGCTACCGGATTCGGAGGCATGCTCTTTATGCTGCTGTGCATCGGTTTTATTGGATCCGTTATTGTGCTGGAGGCAGGGCCAGTCTACACGATCTTCATGGCCAGACTACACGGAGAAGGCATACCATTGGTCCACTGGATATGGATCACAGTGTCCTTTGTATTGGTGGCAGCCATAAATATAGTTGCCGTCTTCTTGCCAATGCGGTTGGGGTTGAAGGCCCTGTCACATCTGGAGGAATAACTGGATGTTGCTGGGTACTCGTTGCTGGTTGCTGGTTGCTGGTTACTGGTTACTGGTTGCTCGTTGCTGGAGTTCTCTTTCACTCCGCACTCCAAAATCTGCGTTCCGGAATCCCACGTGGCGCTTGACTATATTTCCCGACGTTGATAAAAGATAACCGTTCATAGGGTTCAGGCTTAGGGAAAAGGCTGAAATTGGACCCCCTAAAGCCTCGTAAAAAATGGGACCTGTGCGGTTAGGTTTCGGTGTTGGTGTTCCATGAAAATCGTGTATTCACCGCAAAGACGCAAAGAGCGCAGAGATAGATGATTTCCCCTGAAAAAAGAACCTCTGCGACCTTTGCGTCTTGAGCAAAGCGGGCGGTGAAAAAATGGAACGGGCATATCCCAAGGGGTCGGCAATGGCGGGCAGGTTTGTGGGGATGTGGAAGCGGTCGGTTTTCCTCTACAAAACGTTTACAAAATGGCGTATGGTGATGAGAATACAACCTTTGAACCCCTGAACCTTTGAACCAGTGAACGGTTACGATAAAAGATACGATAAAAGATCATTTGGATTTGCCGGTCGTAGGAGCTGAGTATTGGAGAAATACAAAAAAGCAATTGACAGTACAGGAGGCATTGTCATGACAGATTTGGGGCGATTCAGAATCATCGTGGGGATTTCAACGCTATTGTTTGTTTTCATGACCTTTTTAGGGTGCGCCAGCTTGAAGCAAAGCGAGAAATGCTCGGAGGAATCAAAAACCACAACAAGCAAGCAGAAAAAGGAACAGGCGCCTCTTTACTACGACTTTGAAGACGTTCTGCTCCCTACAGCATTGAAGGTGGATAAGAACAGGTCTTTTGTTTATCAATCACCCGAATTCACAGCCGGTGTCTTGGTATTGACGGGACGCGTGGAGCCAAACTCACTGATCCAGTTCTTTGACAACAATATGGCAAAGGATAACTGGCGACTGGTAAGTTCTTTCAAGTCCCCCCGCACGATGATGTTTTTCGACAAACCGACCCGGAGTTGTATCATCAACATTACGGAAGGACACTTCAAGACCGAAGTCGAAATATGGATTGCTCCTTCCTTGGAAACCAACGAACAGGAGCTGTTGAAATAGGGCAAAGCGCAAAAAAAACTCTATGCGCTATGATGGCCTAATGAACCCTCAACAGCAAGAGACAAACATGGCAGATCCAGTGAAAGACAAGCACATTGTACTGGGTGTGTGCGGCGGGATTGCTGCTTATAAGGCCGTGAATCTTCTCAGGGTCCTTGTTAGATCCGGCGCTCACATACGGGTGATTATGACCAGGAGCGCCCAGGAATTTGTTGGCCCTCTCACCTTTGAGGCCCTTTCAGGGCAACCGGTCTGGACCCACATGTTCGGGAAACAAAAAGACGGGCCATTTCGACACATCACATGGGCAAACGAGACGGATGCTGCAGTCATCGTTCCAGCCACTGCCAATATCATTGGTAAGATGGCCCATGGCATTGCAGACGATCCTCTCACCACCTTTGTCTTGACGGTTCAGGCGCCAATCTTGGTTTGTCCATCCATGAACTTTCAAATGTATGAAAATCGTGCGGTTCAGGAAAACATAAAACGGCTTGAGCAGACCGGCAAAAAGGTGCTCCATCCCGAGGTCGGAGCGCTGGCCTGTGGCAGCAAGGGACCAGGCAGGCTGCCGGATGTCGAGGTGATAGCAGAGGGGCTTCGTTCGCTGCTGTGTCCGCAGGATCTGGAGGGAGAGCGGATCCTGATAACTGCCGGACCCACTCAGGAGCCGATCGATCCTGTCAGGTTTATCAGCAATCCATCTTCGGGCAAGATGGGATATGCACTTGCGCGTGTTGCCAGGCGGCGTGGGGCACAAGTCCTTTTGATTAGTGGTCCCACCATGCTTTCTAACCCTCAGGGGGTGGAGGTTATCCGGGTCAGGACCGCCGAAGACATGTTCAATGCAGTGATGGACCATGTGGAACAAACCACGATTATGGTTATGGCCGCTGCGGTATCAGACTGGAGGCCGGCCGGTTTTTTTGAACACAAACAAAAGAAGGAAGAAATAGCCCCGGATTTACGTGTTGAACAGACCATGGACATCTTGAAGGCAGTGGGAAGGAACAAGAAAGGTCAAATACTGGTCGGTTTTGCGGCCGAGACTCAGGACCTGAAAGAAAATGCCTGTGGCAAACTGACTGCAAAGAACCTAGACCTTATTGTTGCCAATCTAATTGGACAGGATGATTCAGGTTTTGCCTCGGACACCAATCAGGTGACCCTTTTCTACAGAAACGGCCGTACCGAGGCCCTGCCGCTTATGGACAAGGGCGCACTTGCCGGCATATTGTTCGATAGAGTGCTGGAGATCAGGAAAAGTGTGTGATGTCACTGGTTACTGGTCAATAACGGAGCGCCTCTGCGGACATCCGGTATCGGAGGTCGGAACCTATGACCGAATCTATTCAGCCCTTTGATGACATTTCCGCCCGGCTCTTGTCGGAAATCCAAAAGGATTTTAGGGACTATCTCCAATATGTGAAGGGCCTGGGGTTTGCCGGCGTGGCCCTGTCCGAAGATTCCCTTAGGATCTTAGACGACTCGCACAAAGAGCCCTTGGTAGAAAGCCTGGACATAATAAAAAGGGAGCTTGGCGCCTGCCAGGGATGTAAGCTTCACAAGGGGCGAAGACATATCGTTTTTGGAGCTGGGAATCCCGGGGCAAAGCTGGTTTTAGTAGGCGAAGCCCCGGGCTACGAAGAAGACATGCGTGGCCTGCCGTTTGTGGGTAAGGCAGGTGAACTGCTCACCAGGATACTCCTGGCCATCGGATTGACCCGAGAGGATGTTTATATTTGCAATGTCATAAAGTGCCGTCCTCCAGGGAATCGAAACCCTGAACCGGACGAGATCTCTGCATGCATCCCTTTTCTTCGCAGACAACTGAGGGCCATAAGACCCCAACTGATATGTGCCATGGGAACCTTCGCTGCCCAAACACTCCTTGAAACCGATAAGGCGATTTCGCTTCTGAGGGGTCACTTTCATACCTATGAAGGTATTCGTCTTCTTCCTACATATCATCCGGCTTTTCTCCTGCGAAATCCTTCCAAGAAGCGCGATGTTTGGAAAGATATGCAAAAGCTTCAGGAGGCGTATGAAAAGGCTTAGAAGTGCCCTTGTCCTAACGGTGTTGACAGGCATGCTTGTCGGCGGTTTTTCACTTGCAGCCGATGTCGCCAAAGGACAGATCTATGTGGTTAAGGTTGCAGGTACGATCAACCCTGGCTTAGTGGAATTCTTGGTAAAAAATATAGAGAAGTCTTCCAGGGATGGGGCTGCCTGTCTTGTGATCCAACTTGACACGCCTGGAGGCCTGGCCCTTTCGATGCGTTCAATAGTCATGGCCATGCTGGCCTCTGATATTCCTGTAATTGTCTATGTTTCTCCCAGCGGAGCGCGCGCGGCCTCGGCAGGGGTGATGATTACCCTTGCGGCAGATGTCGCGGCCATGGCCCCAGGTACCAATATCGGCGCAGCCCATCCCGTGAATCTCGGGCAAAAGGAGATGGACAAAACCATGGCCGACAAAGTAGTCAATGATATGGTAGCCTATACCAAGAGCATTACAGAAAAACGAGGTCGCAACAGCAAGTGGGCTGAAAAAGCGATTCGTGAAAGTGTCTCTGTGACTGAGAAGGAGGCATTGGAACTCAACGTCATTGACCTGATCGCTGAGGATCTGAACGATTTGCTTGAAAAGATCGATGGGAAAAAGCTGAAAGACAAAGGAACCATACACACCAAAGGGCTGAAAACGGTTTTTTTAGAAGAAAGTTTCAGGGACAAGATCCTTAAGACCCTGAGTGATCCCAACATTGCCTATATTCTCATGATGATCGGCATGGCGGGACTGTATTTTGAACTTTCCCATCCCGGCACCATCTTTCCGGGTGTTATTGGCGCCATCTCCCTTATTTTGGCCTTCTTTGCCTTTCAGACACTTCCTGTCAACTACGCAGGGATATTGCTGATTGTCCTTGCCCTTATCCTTTTTGTTCTTGAGATGAAGATAGCGAGCTATGGTCTTCTGAGCCTCGGTGGCATCATCTCGCTCTTTCTGGGGTCCTTGATGCTGTTCAAGGGTGGCGCACCCGAAATGCGTCTGGCATGGAACATACTGATTCCTATGGTTATCATGGTTTCCGGCTTTTTTGTCGTCGTGGCCGGCATAGTGTTTCGCGCCCAGACATCCAAACCCAGGACCGGCGACAAGGGGTTGATCGGGGAGGTCGGGGTGGTCAAGAAAAGGCTTGCTCCTGAAGGCAAGGTTTTTGTCCATGGGGAGCTTTGGAACGCTGAGGCCCCACAACCGATTGAGGTGGGAACCAAGGTCAGTGTGGTGGGGGTGGATCACCTTGTCTTAAGGGTCGAATCTAAGATGGATGGGTGACCAAACAGTTGACCAAAAGGATTGACAACATCATAATCCACAGTAAACAATCCACGCTCAGATGACGTGGCTTTGCTTCGACCCCCAGAGGGGGGCCTTTCTGACCCCGCCCAGAGGACGGGGTTTTCCTGGACACAATAAATCGACATAATGTCAATAGATTCTATAAACACGAGACGTTCAGTTATGGCCTTTGATCAAAACAAGCTGGCCCAGACTATTTGGGGTGTCCTTTTGATTGCAATGGGTGTGTTGCTTTGCGTTACAGAACCGTATGCCCTTCGCTTATCGCAGGAGTCTACTTTTCTGAGCTTTGCGCGGTATTTTATTGCTGTATTCCTGGCAGTTGGCGGGGTCAAAAAATTGTACGGGTTGTATTTCTCCAAGGATAAGGAACCCCATTCAGACGAGTAGGCATAAGTATTGCGGCCTGCCCTGGCACTCGCTTCATATATGCAACCACAGAGCCTATTGGCCAGGTCTGGGCCAGGGACTGCGGAGTTAACCTGCGTGAATATTCGGTTGGTCCGTTCGCCCGCTGGCCGGTCCACCGGTTGGACAAATACAATCCGTGGTGGCAAGCAAGCTGAATGAGTAGCAGGATCTCCTCCAGTATTGAGCTTGTGCGAGTCGCAACTCACTTCAAAAGACCAACAGGCTAACCGGCTAACCAATTAACCGAAAACACAGCAAGTTGCAGATAGTTATTGCGTAACTTCAGGTAGTTATAAGATGTATCGACCCGAAAAAATCTAAGCATTGTCATCACCACGAACTCTGTGCATGGAGATTGGACCTGTCATGGTCGTATTGGAAATGTCAACAAAGCAGGCAGCCGTCAAGGGGGCCGCAGATGGCCCTGCCGTGAAACAAGTCGGGAGCCATGGCGACAGGCTCTTGGACATTGTTAATCGTATACACGCTGCAAGCAACATCAATGAGATCCTGATTGATTTGAAGGATGAGATTGTCAAACTGTTCGAAGCCGAGCGCCTCACGGTCTACGTAGTGGACGGAATCAAGAAGGAACTGGTGTCCCGGATCAAATCAGGAGATGAGATCAGCGAGATACGTGTGCCCATCTCCACAACCAGTCTTTCAGGCTACGCAGCATACAAGGGACAGTTGATCAACATCGAGAACGTGTACGATGACAAGGAATTGGCCGCTATCGATCCGAGGCTCAGTTTCGATAATAGTTGGGACCAGAAAAGCGGGTTTCGAACTCGCCAAGTCCTGGTTGCGCCCGTAACCTTCCGGAAATATCTAATGGGCGCCGTCCAGCTTATCAATCGCAAGGATGGTACGGCCTTTACCGAGCCGGACAAAGCAGCGGCCAGGGAACTGGCCAAGACCCTTGGAATCGCTCTATACAATCAGAAAAGGATGGCAAAGGCCCGTTCCGGCAAGTTTAATTATTTTGTGGAAAACGGGCTTTTAACCCAAAAGGAACTTGACAACGCTATAAGGGAGGCACGCCAGACAAGACAGGATATTGAATACCTGCTGACGAAAAACTATAAGATTTTGAAGAATGATATCGGGAAGGCCCTAAGCAACTATTATAATACGCCGTTTGTGCAGTTTAACGATCAGACTCCAATTCCCGGTGATCTTTTGGCCCACCTGAAGGTGCCATTCATGAAGAAGAACTACTGGGTTCCCATTGGAAAGGATGGCGAAAAGATTATTATTGCCATAGACAACCCATATCATCTTCAGAAAATAGATATGATCAAGCCGCTTTTCCCCGGGAAAGGCCTTCTGTTCTATGTGGCACTTAAAGAAGATATACTGCAATATATCAATTTGTTCTTCCAGGACGAAAAGGAGCTTAGCTCTATTGACGAAATTATAGGGCAGTTGGCAATAGAGGATGAGGAGATTGATGAGGCTGAAAGGGGTGTCACCGAAGAGGATAGCGCCATTGTCCAACTGGTCAACAAGATAGTCTTAGATGCCTATGCCAGGGATGCCTCAGATATTCATATCGAACCCTATCCTGGAAAGAAAAATACCGAGGTCCGGTTCAGGGTTGACGGCGTATGCCATCTTTATCAGACTGTTCCGTACAACTATCGTGCTGCACTCGTCTCCCGCCTCAAGATTATGTCTGATCTGGACATTGCTGAACGCCGAAGACCGCAGGATGGCAAGATAAGGTTCAAGAAGTACGGCGGCAAGGACATTGAGCTGCGCGTGGCAACGGTGCCAACAACAGGCGGCATGGAAGACGTGGTGATGCGTATATTGCAGGCAGGCGAGCCCATACCGCTTGATAAGATGCAGTTTTCAAAAAAAAATTACGAGAACTTCGTGAGCGTCGTCACCAGACCTTACGGGCTTATCTTCGTGTGCGGGCCTACGGGATCTGGAAAAACCACAACCCTTCATTCTGCCCTTGGTTACATCAATAAGCCCGACATTAAGATATGGACGGCAGAAGACCCCGTGGAGATCACTCAGGTAGGCCTGCGGCAGGTTCAGATCCGGCATAAGATAGGTTTTGACTTTGCCACCGCCATGCGAGCGTTTTTGAGGGCTGATCCGGACGTCATTATGGTAGGCGAGATGCGTGACAAGGAGACCGCACATATCGGTGTCGAGGCCTCACTAACCGGGCACCTGGTGTTTTCCACGCTTCATACAAACAGCGCCCCTGAAAGCATCACGCGGTTGCTGGATATGGGAATGGATCCTTTCAATTTTGCAGATGCAATACTGTGCATCCTTGCCCAACGATTGGTTCGTACCCTCTGCAAGAAGTGCAAGAGCCCGTACAACCCTTCTCAAGAAGAATATGATATGTTGGTTCGTAAGTATGGATCGGATGATTTCAAGAGACTATACGACATACCCTATTCAAAGGACCTCGTGCTGTACGGGCCTGTAGGTTGCCATGAATGCGGCAATACTGGGTATCGCGGTCGCATGGGTATTCATGAGCTTTTAATGGGAACAGATGACCAGAAAAAACTGATTCAGCTCAAGAGTAGGATGGAAGACATTCGGAATCAGGCCACAAAGGACGGGATGACGACCCTGATGCAGGATGGGATTGAGAAGATCTTTGCCGGTCACACTGATCTGTTACAGGTAAGGAAGGTATGTATAAAATGAAGGTCATTGGTCACTTGTCATTGGTCATTTGTCAGAAACCGTCACAAGTCGTCGATTATCCCTCTCGGTATGCAACCTGCGGAGCGAATCGGAGATGAGTCTTGTCCGCCTTTGAACTGATCTCTGGCTTTGCCCCCAAAGGCGACCAGCCAAGGGCCATTAAAAAACTAACACAGGGGATCAGGAAAGGCCTTCGCCAGCAGGTCCTTCTGGGCGTGACCGGTTCGGGCAAGACGTTCACGATGGCCCACGTAATCGCCCAGTCCAACAACCCCACCCTTGTAATTGCCCCGAACAAGACCCTGGCTGCCCAGCTCTACGAAGAGTTCAAAACCTTGTTTCCCTGCAATGCAGTCGAGTATTTTGTCAGCTACTATGACTACTACCAGCCTGAGGCCTACCTGCCGGTCACCGATACCTACATAGAAAAAGATGCCTCGATCAACGAAATGATCGATAGACTGCGCCATTCAGCCACCCGGTCTGTATTGGCACGGCCTGACGTGATTGTGGTGGCAAGTGTGTCTTGCATCTTTGGCCTTGGTGCCCCGAAAGATTACCTGGAGATGCGTCTTGAACTCAAGCCAGACACCGTCTATGTGCGGGACGTGATGCTGAAGCGACTGGTAGCCATGCAGTATACCCGTAATGACTATGATTTTCACCGTGATACATTCCGGGTCAGGGGCGACCGGGTAGAGATTTTCCCGGCCTATGAGGACGACAAGGCTATCCGTGTGGAATTTTTTGGTGATACCATCGAGGGTATCTATGAAATCGATCCTTTGCTGGGAAAGGTGTCGAGGTCCCTTGACGGGGTGAGCATTTACCCTGCCAGCCATTACGTAACCTCAAGGGTCACCCTGAATAATGCCATAAAAACCATAAGAGAAGAGCTCAAGGAGCGCATCAAATACTTTAGAGATGCCAAGAAATGGATTGAGGCCCAGAGGATCGAGGAACGCACCGATTTTGACCTCGAGATGATGCAGGAACTCGGTTACTGTCACGGTATTGAGAACTACTCGCGGCATCTGACGGGAAGAAGTCAAGGGGAACCACCCCCGACCCTGCTCGATTATTTCCCCGAGGATTTCCTCCTCTTTATTGACGAAAGCCATATAGGGGTGCCCCAGTTGGGGGGTATGTACAAAGGGGATCGGTCTCGAAAAAAAACCTTGGTAGAATACGGATTCAGGCTCCCTTCGGCCCTGGATAACAGGCCTCTTACCTTTGATGAGTTTACGGAAAGAATATCCCAGGTGATCTATGTGTCTGCCACTCCGGCAGACTATGAAATGGAAATGGCCAATGACCGGGTAGTGGAACAGATCATTCGCCCGACCGGACTCATTGACCCCAAAGTTACGGTCAAGCCTGCCGAGTACCAGGTGGACGACCTTCTTGAAGAAATAAGGCTCCGCGAAGAGCGCAAGGAAAGGGTTCTGGTCACCACCCTGACTAAACGAATGGCAGAAGATCTGACGGATTATTACGGGGATTTGGGTGTTCAGGTTCGCTACCTTCACTCTGATATCAAAACCATAGAGAGGATGGAGATCATTCGTGACCTGCGCCTGGGCGTCTTTGACGTTCTTGTAGGGATCAACCTCCTCAGGGAAGGCCTGGACCTGCCTGAGGTCACCCTCGTTGCCATCCTGGATGCTGACAAAGAGGGGTTTCTTCGCTCGCAACGATCCCTGATCCAAACCTGTGGTCGGGCTGCCAGGAATGTCCTTGGCACGGTAATCCTTTACGCAGATCATATAACGCGTTCCATGCAGGGAGCACTTGAGGAGACGAATCGGCGACGAAGGCTTCAGAAAGCATACAACAGGAGACACGGCATTACTCCAGAAACCATACGGAAAGAGATTACGAACATATTCGCCTCGGTCTATAAGGCAGACGACCCGACAGTATGCGCGGTCTCAGAAGCCCTTGCAAAGTATGAATCCGTCGATGAGCTTGAAAAGGTCATCAAGGAGCTTGAAAAAGACATGAAAAAGGCGGTCAAGGAGCTGGCCTTTGAAAAGGCCGCAATGTTGAGGGACCAGATCAAAGAGTTACGGCAGCTCGACATGGACCTGAGATAAAGGCCATCCACAAAGCCAATTGAACTGCCCCGCCGCAAGCGGCGGGGTATCAAAATGATCAGAATAATCCGTGTAATCTGCGAAATCCGTGGATTGAAAGCATCTGATGCCAATGCCACAAAATGGATAGCGTCTCCGCCTTTTGCCTGGCTGAGGACAACCTGTTATCCCGCCACAGCCCTTGTTCCGGGATTGATTGCCGCACAGATCCTTGCCACCCTCCAGGTCTATCTATCCAATGCAGGCCTTTACCATGCCCTTACGGTCATAAACGATGCCGGATATCTCGCAATACCAAACCAGCAGGTTGCTAATCGTCTGCATGGGTTCGGCCCGGCATTTTTTGGAGGTCTTTTCTTTACCCTGAGTGTGGGGGGTGGCATCTCTATCCTCGCCTTTGCTGCGGCTTGGATCTGGAACCGTCTTTTTTACCGGAAAAAACTGCTTTTGCCCCTCTTATGGCTGCCGTGGATCGGATCCCTTGCGGAAGTGAATTCTCGCGGCTTTTGCCCTATGGTCAGTTCCTATTTTCTTGTCATACCGGTTGTGGTCTTTTGGGTCTCCCTGAGATGGATGCCGCCACAGACCAGAAAACCGGTCTGGTTGACAGGGTTGGTCCAGTTGATTCCCATCATCCTGCTGGTACTGTTATGGCTGCCTCAAATGGGCAACCGCTTATTTCTGGACGTCAGGGACAATCTCCTTTTGTCAAATACTCTGGGTACAAAGATAAATGATTTCTACTATAGATATACCCTCTATCCCGCGGAGGTCTTCAAGTCCTTGGATCAAAAGATGCTCAAGACCTGCAGTCTTGAGCATATCAGAAACGGACCTGCCAGGAGATTGCTGGAAAGGAAATTGCTCGACCACGATTATCTGAGGGTCCGTGGAGACCTGGAGGTTGATCTGGAATTGGGAATAAGGGAGGTGGGAAACACCCTGGTCTTTGAGAACAGGGGAAGACCGGTCCTACGGACCTCCCAAAACGATTTCCTTTCCAGGCCGGACAATACCCTGAGGAAATTCTCTTTAAAGAGCGACAGGCACGCCTTCTTCCGCGGATTTGTTTTCTTTTCTATCTTGATAGGATTTCCGGTTACCCTCTACCTCTTCCTTTATGCCCTTTTCCGTTCCGTATTGCACATTTTTTTGGGTCTACGGATTGCGTCGATTGGCGCCTCGATCCTCTGTTTCCTTGCCGGCATCTCATTCCTGATACCCCTTCACCCTAACAAAGGCGGAAAGATAACCCCGGCGGACCTAACTCACGATCTCAAATCCGGATCATGGCAAGAACGGGTTGCGGCCTTGAAGATCATATGTGAAACAGGTGGGGAGGTGGCCGATTTCGATGGCTATCAAAGGATGGTCACCAGCCCCCATATACCTGAACGGTACTGGTCGGCAAAGGCCTTGGGTGTCAGCCGGAAACCCGAAACCTACAGGGATATCCTCTCTTGCCTCAATGACGGCCACCCCAACGTGGTCTCCATGGCCTTTTATGCCCTGGGCCAGAGGGGTGATGCAAGGGCTGTGCAAAGGATTATCAGGGAGATCAACAAATCAGGCGACTGGTACAACCAGTGGTATGCCTACAAGGCCATGAGGGCACTCGGATGGAAGCAGACAAGATTGAAATAAAAACCCTGACCATATCCCTTGTAGCAGTAGCTGCCGTTGAGATTGCCGTTAGGTTCATGATCCAGAGGGGTCAAACCGATCCAATGATCATACTTGGCATGGCCCGTCTCGCTGAAACGCTCCTCCTTTTGATCATTGTCAGGAGCCGGGGTCGTGGCCTGTCTTCCGTAGGCCTGTCCGTACCAGGCATGGTCCCGGGGTTAAAAAGAGGGTTGGCCTGGTCGGCCGGTCTCGGAATGGTGTCCCTTCTTGCCATTGCCGTAATGTTCGCCATGCGGGTTGATCCCCTGGCGTTTATACGTACCCGCCTGCCGGCAAGAGGTGTGGATATCGTCCTCTTTTTTGCTGCCGGCGCCCTGGCAGGACCTGTGGCAGAGGAGGTCCTTTTTCGAGGGATCCTTTACGGCTTTTTCAGAAGATGGGGTGTCTTGTTGGCCGTATGCGCGAGCACGGTATTGTTTGTGCTGGCACACCCCTCAGCTTTTCACAGAATCCCCCTGACCCAGGTGGCAGGAGGGGTCATCTTTGCTGTGGCGTATGAGAAGGAGGGGAATCTGATGGTGCCTATTACCATCCATGTCTTGGGCAACATGGCGATTTTTGCGCTTTCATTGGTTTGAACCACAAAAGCGAGTGCATCCCCCGCAGCTTGCCCTCCGGGGCGTCGGCCCTTCAAACATTGTTTTTTTTCGTCATTTCGACCAAAGGGAGAAATCTTTCAGCTTGACATTGTCTATTTTCGGATCAAGATTTCTCACATTTGTTCGAAATGACAACATAGGGTAAACTATCAGATTCTTTTTTCTGCGTCAAAAGGATAAAAATGAAGATCCCGAGCAGCATTACCATTGCCCCCAAGGAAAATACATTCCTGAGACCACAATAATCCATTATCATACCGGCAACAAAAGAACCGAACAGCATCCCAAGGCTGTGCCCCATTGTCAGGAGTCCCATGATAGACCCCATGGATCCGGTTTCATTACCTTTTATCACAGACAGTGCCATCACCGGCGGTGTTGACAATCCGCCTCCCACTCCAAAGAAAATATCCGCAATAATGATATCCCAGAATCCCTTTGCCCATGAAAATGAATATACTGCATATACGATTATCAGGCAGCCGGATATAATCATGTACCTTTTGTTAAGCCTGTCTGCCAGCAAGCCCATCGGCACCTGCAGCATACCGCTTATACATACTCCGAGCATGACAAGAATCCCGATCAAGGAACTTGAAAGCCCGAATTCCGAATCCGCGTATACAGGCAGGAAACACCATATGATTCCAATGCAGGTTATATAGCAAAACCGGACAATGAACAGCCCTGCTATAACCCTGTCCCTTAAAAGCCGGGCAACAGACCGTGGAGCCTTATCCCTGCCGAAAATCCTTTCCGAGCTGACAGGGGGCAGGAGGAAAAAGCTCAACATGCAGCCTGCAGCCGCAAGGATCCCCATGGACGCAAAAGCTGCGTTCAGGCTGAATTGGTCATTGATCACTCCGCCTGCCAGAGGGCCAATGCTCAGGCCCACGAACATGGACACGTTGAAAGCCCCCATATAGAAGCCCTCCCTTCCTTCAGGCGTGATATCTCCGATATAAGCCTGTGCAACCGGCATGATCATCGCAGATGCAATACCCTGTAGAAACCGTATGACAATCAATGAATTGACATCGGCTGAGAACATGAATGCAATGGAGACTAATGTGTAGCCGAGCAGGCCTGCGACAATAAACGGCTTGCGACCTTTTCTGTCTGAAATCCCGCCGAAATATGGAAGGAGAAACGTTCGTGAAACGGAGAACGCACCGAAGATCAGGCCTATATACAGACCGCTGGCTCCAAGATCATGAGCATACACCGGCAAAAGCGGGACCACTATCCCGACGCCTGTAACAGACGTAAAAATGGAAAAGAAAATAATAGCAAATATCTTTTTATCGGATGAATTCATATGGATTATGGTAACTTCTCAACAAGTCCGGCAACTTCTCAATAATCTGAGCCGACAGGTGGTTAAATTTGAAAATGTTTGACTGTATGAGCGCATTAGTGAGCCTTAAGAAAAAAGAGCTGGCGCTCGCTTCATGTATGCAACCGCAGAGTCTATTGGCCAGGGTCTGGGCCAGGGATTGCGGAGTTAAGGTACACATCATTTTAGCGTAACTTCACATGGTTATCATGACCACTCGTAGCTTCTCAATAAGTTGGGGTAGATTGCATTTTGCGACTATTCACTGGATTCCTGTGCCTGCCCTGGACTCTGATCCAGGGTTCGCAGGAATGACGGGCAGTTACATCCAAACGTCATTCCGGCGAAAGCAGGAATCCAGACATCTTCCCCTGAGTTGTTGAGATGTTACGCTTTATTACCGCAA
>MAXP01000255.1 GCA_001751085.1 Desulfobacterales bacterium C00003060
TCATCCCTCACACGGCCAAAATGACCACATTGGGCTTCAGGAAAGCAGGAGATCGGGTCAACATTGAGACAGACATGATAGGAAAATATGTGGAGGGCTTCACCCAGCGATTTGCCAAAGGATACACGCAGACAAATGATGGGAGCTCGTCTATTGACGAAACCCTGCTCACAAAAACAGGGTTCATATAACAGATAAAAGCTCTTTAAGTTGAACCAGTTGTAGGAATTCCGAGTAACTTCTCAGAAAGTTCGGGTGCGTAGCAATCCAATAGGGGCTGCCGGGAGATTACCCGGACTTTTTGAGAAGTTACAATTTCGAGACGTTACAATTAGGGGAACAAAATGCCACTACTGACTATAGATCAAGCCATTGAAGACATCAGGCAGGGCAAGATGGTCATTCTCGTTGATGACGAGGATCGTGAGAACGAAGGGGATCTCACCATTGCTGCTGAAAAAGTCACACCTGAGGTGATCAATTTCATGGCTAGACATGGAAGGGGCCTCATCTGCCTCTCTTTGGCACCTGAGATAGTAGAAGCTCTGGACTTGCGTCCCATGGCTGGCGATAATACCTCGCGTTTCCAGACCGCCTTTACCGTATCCATAGAGGCCCGACGCGGCGTAAGTACAGGCATCTCAGCCGCAGACAGGGCCACAACAATCCTGACTGCCATAGCTGATGACGCCAAATCGTCCGATCTGGCGCGGCCCGGCCACGTATTTCCGCTTCGCGCACGAAAGGGCGGAGTTATTGTCCGGACCGGCCAGACGGAAGGATCGGTAGATCTTGCCCGGATTGCCGGCTTGAAGCCGGCAGGTGTGATCTGTGAGATCATGAACGAAGATGGGACGATGGCCAGAATGCCTGACCTGGAAGAATTCTCAGAAAAGCATCATATCGGAATCTGCACTATTGCAGACCTGATCGAATACCGACTCTTGAAGGAGCGCTTTGTTCGTCCGGTTGCCACGACAGTCCTTCCAACCTGTATCGCAGGTGAATTCAAGACCACTGTCTATGAAAACGACGTAGACGATTTTCTTCATATTGCTCTGGTGAAGGGGGAAATCGATACTGACAAGCCGGTTCTTGTGCGGGTGCATTCGGAATGTCTCACCGGCGATGTGTTTGGTTCCATGAGGTGCGACTGCGGAGAACAGCTTAACGTTGCCATGAAGATGATAGAGCGAGAAGGCACCGGGGTACTTCTTTACATCCGTCAGGAAGGTCGAGGTATCGGCCTTCTCAACAAGTTGAAGGCATATGCGTTGCAGGATCAGGGCCACGATACTGTGGAGGCCAATGTGCTTCTCGGGTTCAAACCCGATTTGAGAAATTACGGCATTGGTGCTCAAATACTAGTGCATCTGGGTGTGCGCAAGATGCGCCTTATAACCAACAATCCAAAGAAGATCGTGGGTCTTGAAGGCTATGGCCTGAGCATCGTCGAACAGGTGCCTATTGAAATAACGCCCAACGAGTACAATGTGGGATATCTCAACTGCAAGAAAGAAAAAATGGGGCATCTGCTGGAACTCAAAGCCAAACCCTAAGGGGGGCTGCCATGCCGAATGTGTATGAAGGAAAGATCTCTGCCGAGGGCAAAAGGTTCGCTCTGGTTGTGAGCCGGTTTAACGATTTTATCAGTGACAGACTTCTATCCGGTGCCCTGGACGCCCTCGTTCGCCACGGGGCCCGTGATGAGGACATCGACATCGTCAAGGTGCCTGGCTCTTTTGAAATTCCCTTCATGGCAAAGAAGATGGCCGAAAAAGAAAAACATCATGCAGTTATCTGTCTGGGGGCAGTGATTCGAGGTTCTACACCCCATTTTGAGTATGTTAGTGGTGAGGTAGCTAAAGGAATTGCCTTGGTCGGGCTGGAATCAGGGGTTCCGGTTATTTTTGGTGTGGTCACCACGGATACCTTGGAGCAGGCCATAGAAAGGGCCGGCACAAAGGCCGGGAATAAGGGATGGGACGCAGCCGTTGCCGCTATGGAGATGGCCGGTCTTGTGGAGTCTGTTGAGAAGGCTTAGGGTGTGACCCCTACCACTTAACTCCGAAATACTATATGACATCACTATACCAGAGGTAGTGGTTGAAGCCAGTTGTAAGAGATGGGAAATCGCCGACGCTCAAGAGAACTTGCCATGCAAGCTCTTTTTCAGATCGATGTGAACCAGGATCACTCCAGGGAAGCCGTTGAGTTATTCTGCAAACATTTCGGTGTCTCGAAAAATGTGAAGCCGTTTTGCCTTCGACTTGTCGAAGGCGTTAAAGAATTTCAAGACGAGATCGATCCTTTAATCAAACGCTTTTCAGAACACTGGAAGATCACCCGTATGTCGCGGGTTGATCGCAACATTATGAGAATCGCTGTATATGAACTCCTTTACTGCGATGATATTCCAATAAAAGTCTCCATCAACGAGGCAATAGATATCGGGAGGAAGTTCGGCACCGGGGATTCCGGAGCCTTTATTAACGGCATCCTGGACAGTATCCGCATCTGCCTGGAAAAGGAAAACCGGCTCTCCCCCCAAAAAAACACTGAGCAATTGACAAGCTCACCTGCGTAGGAAGCAAGTACCCACCTACACACCTGGTTCACTCCGGACATCGTCGGTGAGTCTCAAGAACACAGCCTCAAGGTTACTCCCCTCAGCCCCCACGATTTCCCTGAGTTCGGAGGCAGATCCGATGGCAATCAGGCGGCCTTTATGAATAATCCCTATCCGATCACACAGCTCTTCGGCTACGACAAGCGTATGGGTGGACATGAAAATGCTCACGCCCTTGCTGGCAAGGGACTTGAAGATGGTCTTCACGAGCCTTACGCCTTTTGGATCCAATCCGACCATCGGCTCATCCACAACAATAACTTTCGGCTCGTGCAAGAGAGCCGCTGACATAACTATCCGCTGTTTCATGCCGTGGGAATAACTTTCAATCAGGTCTCTGCCCCACTGGTCCATCTCAAACAATGTGAGAAGTTCTGCTAATCTTGCTTCTGATCGATGTTTATCCATCCCGTAGATCGATGCTACAAACTGCAGAAATTCAATACCTGAAAGCTTTTCGTAAACGAATGCGCGGTCCGGAATGAAACCTGTCACCTGTTTGGCCCCCACCGGATCTTCAGCCAAGTCCTTGCCGTCGATTATGACGGTACCCTCTGTGGGCTCTAAGATACCGGCCATTATCTTTATGGTCGTGGTCTTTCCAGCCCCGTTTGGACCCAGAAAACCAAAGATCTCACCTTCTGGTATCTCCAAACTCACATCATCGACCGCAATGAGCCTGCCAAAGCGTTTTGTTAGGTGTATGAGACTAATCATTTCGTTATTCGATGGAACATAGCGCAAAGGACATATGCGCAGCGCTGCGAGCTTTGCCGTTTATACCTCGGAAGGTTATAAATGGCGTTTTTCTCGGTGAGTCATGGGCATCAAGAGCAAGGCGTGAAGGCGCGGAATAGCCGGCTATTGCAAGCCTGAGCAACGCCGCTATTGATGTTCATGGCCGGCGAAAAAGTGTCATTTGTGGCCTTTCGAGGTATACTATCTTCAATGAGCGATTATCGCGCCTCAAGCACCTTTAGCTTGAGCCGCCCGATGACCCGGACCATCTCAGCCTGGCGGTCCAGGCCACCTTCGACGAACTTGATGTGGGTCACATCCGCCGGCATCTGTCCCATCAAAGAGTCCGCGGTTGTCCACCTTCCCAGGAAGACCTCATTCCAGGCATGATAGTAAAACCGGCCGCGCGTGTAAACCAAACCGGTACAGACCTTTGCAGGAATACCAGCGGCACGGATAAGGGCCGCAAAAAGCACTGCATGCTCATTGCAGTCCCCCGACTTGGCCTTGAGTGTGTCAAGGGCGTTTGGAACAGAGACAGTGGCACGCTTTTCAAGAGATTCGTAAACCCAGTTCAAAAGCGTCCTGGCCTTGGCCTCATCACCCTTGATCTCCCCCACAATCTTATGAACCAGTGCCTTGATGGTTGTGTGGTCGCTCTGAATGAGGGGGCCGGCCTTCAGAAAGGGCTTAAGCTGAACCTTTTTGCCCATGTACCTGGGCTTTTTCTCTGACTCACGAGCAATCTCCAATACAGAGCCCATAAGGCGCTGACGCCCTGTATTCAGGTCAAGGCCCCTGGGATCAATCCCGTCAAACCGAATCTTGAGGTAGACCAGGTTCGATGGTTCTGCCAAAACCTTGTTTGAGGGAATCGAGGCTGCTTCTACTAAGTCGATCTCCGGATCAGATCTAATCCCCAAACGGGCTTTATCCCTCGTGGTCTTGACCATCCGAAGCCCCATCGGGCCTTCTTCTTTCAGACGCCCCCCGTTGGGATCTATCCATGTTAGAACCTCAAGGCCCCCGATTGTGGTCTTGACCTTGAAGGTCTCCCATGTTTTGCCGTCTACAACAACTGTCTCATGACCTAACACACTCACCTCCACGGGCCTCTGGGACATGATGGATGGATCAAAAAGACTGTACCGGTAGTGAGAACCAACAATCAGGCCTTTTTTCAAAAGATTGCGCCAGAGACCAATCGACAAGAAAGGCTTTTCCTGTAGCACAACCTTTGATTCACTTGTCTCATCACCAATGCCCGTATTCAAGATTAGGAATTGGCCCTCAACCCTGCCCTTGACCTGAAAACGGACCAAACCTGAACCAAACCGAAACACAAAGGATCGCAAGGATGCATCCTGGTTGAGGTGGCCCGTGATCTCAGTGGAGACCAGGTGGACATCCCCGAACACACGCAGATTCATAACCGCGCTTTCCAGAACCTCATAACCATCAGAGTCCTTAATAATGCGCGACCGGGTAAAGCCGATCTTGCTGTCATGACTATAGATCGCCATCCATGTTTCGCTTTCCTCAAGAGATGAACCGTCCTGATATGTTGAAAGGGATACTGGTGCCGGCTGAAAACAGGACTTCTTTACTAGTATCCCCATCATGAGAAGCCAAAGCA
>MAXP01000256.1 GCA_001751085.1 Desulfobacterales bacterium C00003060
TAAGAGAACTACTTGAAAGATCCCACCACAGCAGAAGAGACAATAGTATTCCTCGACAAAAAGCCTAGTCCTCAGAAAGCCGGTCCCATCAAACAAGATCCAAAAACGGGGCAGGGCATAGATTCCTAAGGGAATCCTTGCAAGAAGCTGGATTCGACTTCCAAAGGTTGACATAATATATATTATCAGACGTTATTGAAAAATTGAAAATCGACCCATTTAGCCGATTTTGTCACTCCTTTGGAGCTCCCCTACGACAGGCTATCCGTTGAACCCCCGTTTTTGCAGCCCTTCTGATGATCTTTTCTGCCTTTGCCCCCATGATCCGTCCCTCCGCAACAAGATTATCGCTCCCCATTAGTGTTCCCATCAGACCGTACCGCTTCTCAACAAGCTGTTTTCCGATAACCCCGATTCCCGTGCCGACTTTGCCCCCTACGCCAAGTTGTTCTGTTTTTGTCACGGTCTCTTTTTCAAGGGCATCGTGAACCTTTTCGACTTGTTCACCCAGGACATTCTGAATTCTCTCACCGATAGCTGCACCTTTATTCTCCGCACTCTTCAACAGGCTTTGCCCAGCTCGTTCGCCCATGGACAGCAATTGCTTCTTTATTTGGTCCTTTAGCATTGTTCTGTTTCTCCTTGAAATACATAAGAATTTAGTTTCTCATTAACTAACCTAACACAAGTTGTGGGGTTTTTCCACCGGAAAAAGAGATTGTGGGTGATGTAAACATATGATATAAATCCTATATGGATAAGGATTTCACGCTTTCGGAACGTCAGATATATACAGTCAGCGAGCTTACCCAAAGAATTAAGTCTCTTCTTGAACGCAGCTATCCATTTGTTTGGGTTGCAGGCGAAATCTCCAACTTTCGCATACCAGTATCCGGGCATTTCTACTTTTCCATAAAGGACGCAGGGGCCCAGATTAGTGCCGTCATGTTCCGGGCTCAGAACCGGAGTATGAAATTTGGCATAGAGGACGGGATGGCAGTGGTTGCCATGGGACGGATCAATGTGTATGAGCCCAGAGGGATCTATCAAATTATTGTAGAATATCTGGAACCCAAGGGGATAGGTGTCCTGCAATTAGCCTTTGAACAGCTCAAGGCCAGGCTTGCAGCCGAAGGTCTGTTCGATGAAAATACCAAACGCTCCCTACCGTTCCTTCCGCAAACGATCGGAGTTGTCACCTCCCCTACGGGGGCTGTCCTCCGAGACATAATACACGTGGTCAATCGGAGGTTTCCAAATGTCGTAATGGAGATAGCGCCGGTCAAGGTGCAGGGAGAAGGAGCTGCTGAGGAGATCGCCGAGGCACTGGAGTTGTTGAATGAGAGAAATAACGCTGACGTCATTGTTGTGGCTCGGGGAGGAGGTTCCTTGGAGGATCTCCAGCCATTCAATTCAGAGACTGTGGCAAGAGCCATTTTTGCCTCTCATATCCCTGTGATCTCTGCCGTTGGACACGAAACAGATTTCACCATTGCCGACTTTGCTGCAGACCTGCGTGCACCAACGCCTTCAACTGCGGCAGAGCTGATCGTACCCCTGAAAGTGGATCTATTGAGGCGTATACAAGATATTAAGGCTGTCCTAAAAATTGCCGTTTTTCAAAGGCTTCAGCTCTTGAGTGAAAGAACGCTCCAGATCTCAAGGCGGCTGGTCCATCCCAGCAAGCAGATTGCCGACTATCGATTGCGACTGGATGAGACTTTCGGAAGGATCGAGCAAGGGTTCTCAAGGCAACTGAATAGCATGGAGAATCGACTATATGTGATGAAAGGGCGACTCGACCGGTGTAGTCCACGGGTCATGGTCGATAATCTTAATGTATTACTCAAGCACTATCACCAAACCCTCTTTTCTGCAATGCAATTTTGTTTGCAGTCACAGCGTGCCACACTCCGAACTACTGTGGCCGGATTGAACGCTCTGAGTCCCTTGGCAATCATGGAGCGTGGATACAGTGTGACGCGCGCATTGCCGGATTACGCTCTTGTGAGAGATACTCAGCAGGTAAGTGTAGGGCAACACGTGGAAGTTACTGTCTCAAGGGGTACGATGATCTGCCGCATAGAGAGGAAGGCAAAGGATGGCAAAACAGACATTTGAGAACGCCATGGAGCGACTGGAATCAATCGTGAACGAGTTGGAAAGTGGTGACCTGAATCTGGATGAGGCCATGAAGAAGTTCCAAGAGGGTGTCAAGCTGTCGAAATTCTGCTCAAACAAGTTGGACGAAACAGAAAAAAAGGTCTTGATACTCCTCAAGGACGAAGAAGGAAACATTAGGACAGAGCCCTTCGAGGGCGAAAGCTGAAATGTCACGGTTATGTTTGACCTAAGGGCTTACCTTAAGGCAAAACAGCAAAGGGTCAATGATGCTCTAAGGAGACTCTGGGACAATACTGAGCCCCACCCTACCCTGCTTGTTCAAGCTATGCGTTATTCCCTTGAGGCAGAGGGTAAACGGCTGCGTCCTATCTTATGTATTGCAGCCTCAGAAGCGGTAGGTGGCTCTGACACGGATGTTATGCCTGGTGCATGCGCCCTGGAGTTCATTCATACCTATTCTCTTATCCATGATGATCTTCCCGCCTTGGACGATGACGACCTTCGTCGCGGCAAACCAACATGTCATAAGGCATTTGATGAGGCAACCGCCGTGTTGACGGGAGACGCTCTGCTGACGGCGGCCTTTGAGGTCCTATCCGCTGCAGGGCGCCACCAGGGAGATGACGCCTTAAAATGGCTTGAGGTCATTTATCTCATTGCGAAAGCTGCCGGGCATTTCGGTATGATAGAAGGCCAGATGATGGATTTGGCCTCAGAGGGAAAACGGATTACTCTGAAGGAACTTGAGGCCATTCACCGCCTCAAGACAGGCGCCCTTATCGAGGTTTCTGTGCGGACTGGTGCCATGCTTGGCGGTGGAAGCCATGAACAAATAGATGCTTTGGCAGCTTATGGCCGGCATATAGGCCTTGCCTTTCAGGTAACTGACGATATCCTTGATATTGAAGGGAATATTGAAGACCTTGGCAAATCCCCGGGGAGCGATCAGGTTCATCAAAAGGCCACCTATCCATCCTTGATGGGGCTTGATCAATCAAGGGCTCATGCGCGTGAATTGATAGAAAAGGCATCTGAAGAGCTTAGGAACTTCGATACAAAAGCAGAGCCCCTCATCGCTCTATCACGCTATATTATTGAGAGAAAGAGATGAAGGGTATATTGATGACTGTGGAAAAGAGGTTTATGTGAAATACTTGGAAAAAATCAATGCCCCGGAAGACCTCAAACGTATAGGGCGCTTAGAACTTCCACAACTTGCCAGGGAGATTCGCGAGGTGATCATACAAACCGTGTCCCGCACGGGCGGGCACCTTGCCCCCAGCCTGGGAACGGTCGAGTTGACCATGGCCTTGCTCTATGTTTTTGATCCGCCGGTCGACAAGATCATATGGGACGTAGGCCATCAGGCCTATGCTTACAAACTCCTTACAGGACGCAGGGATCGATTTCACACAATACGACAGCACGGCGGCTTGAGTGGCTTCACTCGCATGAGTGAGAGCCCTTACGATGCCTTTTCTACAGGACATTCCAGTACTTCCATTTCCGCAGGAATGGGCGTTGCGTGTGGCAGGTCCCTGAAGAAGGACACAGGCAAGGTCATAGCTGTGATTGGAGATGGCTCCATGACGGCCGGTCTGGCCTATGAAGGGTTGAACCAGGCAGGTGACCTGAAAAAGGGAATCATTGTCATCCTAAACGACAACGAGATGTCCATTGCCCGAAATGTGGGCGTCCTTTCCTCGTTTTTGAGCCGGAAACTGTCCGCTAAATATTTTATGGACCTAAGAGAAGAACTCAAGGAATTCTTGAGGTCCCTTCCGAGGTTCGGAGACGACGTCTACAACATAGCCAAGCGAACCGAGGAATCGTTCAAGACATTTATTACACCGGGTATGCTCTTTGAAGCATTCAACTTCACATACTTTGGTCCTATTAATGGCCACAGGTTGGACCATTTAATCGACACGCTCCAGAACGTAAAGGAGATCAACAAACCTGTCCTGTTGCACGTAACCACCAAGAAGGGCAAAGGATATCCGCCTGCAGAACGCAATCCCACCTATTTTCATGGCGTAGGTTCTTTTGAGATTTCAACAGGCAACAGTATTTCCCTTAAGACAACGCCTCAGACATATACGGAGGCGTTTGGGAATACCCTGGTAGAGCTTGCGCGACAAGATGACAGGATCGTGGCAGTCACAGCAGCCATGCCCGAAGGAACCGGGCTCAAGGCCTTTTCCGAGGCGTTCCCTGAACGTTTTTTTGATGTAGGCATTGCCGAACAACATGCCGTGACCTTTGCGGCCGGTATGGCTACTGAGGGATTTCGCCCGGTCGTTGCTATCTATTCAACCTTCTTGCAGAGAGCATATGACCAGATCCTTCACGATGTATGCCTTGAGCAGCATCCCGTGGTCTTCGCCATAGACCGTGGGGGAATTGTTGGTGAAGACGGGCCCACACATCACGGTTTGTTTGATTTTTCTTATCTTCGCCACATCCCAAACATGGTGGTCATGGCGCCAAAGGACGAAAACGAACTACGACAGATGCTTATGACGGCCCTTGACCATCCAGGCCCTGTTGCTTTCAGGTATCCGAGAGGCTTTGGTACCGGGGTTTCCATAGACCACGAGATTCATACACTTCCTATTGGCAAGGGAGAGGTCCTCACCAAAGGTGCCGACGTCCTGATACTGGCTATTGGCGGGACGGTTACGCCGGCCCTTGAGGCGAGAAAACAACTCGAAGACGAGGACATTTCAGCTACGGTGGTCAACAGCCGTTTTGTAAAACCCCTCGATATTGAGTTGATCACACGACTTGCCTCGGACATACCATTCATCCTGACGGTCGAGGAAAATGCGCTGCAAGGTGGCTTTGGCAGTGCAGTAATCGAGTGCCTGGCAGACGCATGCACCCCAACAACCAGAGTAGTACGGCTCGGTATCCCTGACGCCTTCGTGGAACACGGCTCACAAGAGATACTACGTTCAAAGTACGGGATTGACACACCTGCTATTGTAAAAGCCGTCAGGGATATAGTTGAATAGTTGAGTAACTGTAAGGGGCTTCGCCATCCTCTTTTTTTAAACCGTCCCAATCGTTCCGTTCACTATTTTACCTACAACTTATCGTATACTCTTCATTACTCCGTAATTAAATCATTACGGGATGGTTCCCTGATCCGTGATATGCGAAGCAGTTATTTGTGGGTAATGATGACGGTTTT
>MAXP01000257.1 GCA_001751085.1 Desulfobacterales bacterium C00003060
GGGATAGGCTCGATCCGCACGCGAAGGTACGGCTTTTCAGAAATGAATTCCAGGACACGAAATCGACTGATCCCCTGGACAAGGAGTTGGATCCCTTTTTCATCGGGTTTAGACATCTTCAGTATTAGTGCTGCGGTTCCCACATCGCAAAGGTCCGCTGGTTCATGCAGTGGCTTCGTATCCGTTTTTTTTGAAACAAGGAGCCCGATGAGACGGTCTTTGGCCATGGCCTCATCCACCAATTGACGTAATGCCTCTTCCTGGACCACTAAAGGAAGGACCATCCTGGGGAAGAGCGGCATATCCATAAGCGGCACAATCGGCAGGACTTCTGGAATCTTGCGAGTTTCCTCCCCTTGGGGGGAAGCTTGTGTATCGTGTTCTTCTATCATCACCTTGTCTCCTGATCATTCAAGTTATTCTTCATCGATAGGGACCCGATAGACCTGATCTCGCATCCTTTTTGCCATGGTGATCTTGAGAAGGCCGTTGGAGTAAGAGGCTGTCACCTCCGCGGGGTCAATTGGTGCGGGCAGCAGTAGAATCCTCTTAAAACTGCCGTGAGCAATTTCTGCCAGATGGTACCTCGTGCCCGGACCATGGGGAATCTCCCTCCTCCTTCCAGATATCTTTACTGCGTTTTGATCGAGTTCCACCTCCAGGTCTTCCTTGAGTACGCCTGAGGCTTCTCCAACGATGACAATTTCTTTGGGCGTTTCATATATATCCATCTGGGGACGCCAGGTCTGCTCTGGTAGGACTAGCATTGGATTGGCCCGCCGAAACATCTCGTCTATTGTTCTCTGGAAACTGCTGTGCATCTCTTTGAGATTCTTTCCAAAGCGAATTTTAATGTACTCCATGGATAACTCCTTATTGCGATTAGTGATTTGACCCGACCGTATCACGTGCATGCCTCTTAAGACGGAGGCCTGTGATTTCCCCCCTATTTTGAACCGCAAAAACGAGCGCTAACCCCGGAGCTTGCTGCGGGGAGCTTCCGTCTTTAGTCACCATAGCTGACAGGTTGAGGTTTGTAAAGATGTTAGTACGGACCCGTTAAGCGGGTGAGTGGGTGAATAGCTGATCAGTTGACGTATCTTCTCAATAACCTGAGCCGACAGGTGGACAAAAGCTGAAAGCTCAAGGCTGAAAGGAAGAAAAGCTAAGAGCATGGGATTTAGCTGAAGCTCTGATCATCGAACGACAATGCACCGAACAAGATCCTTGACTTCTCCCTTCAAAGCCTCAAACTCCTTGTCAGAGTATGTGGTTTGGCTTAAGAACCTTTTCTCCAGGCATTTTGATGGCACAAACTTCTGCAGGACATACAATCTTGCATCTCTTATTGAGATGGCGATTTCTTGTAAATCACGCTTTTTCAAAAGCGATTTCACGACCGTTGTACGGAATTCATAGGCTACACCCGAATCCATGATCATCCCGATGCTCTGTTTTATCTTATCAGGACTAACATTAGATCTGGTAATCTTGTGATATCTATCAAGGGGAGCTTTCACATCCATTGCGATATAATCCAAAAGCTTAAGATTGATCAGTTCTTCGAGCACTTCAGGATATGCTCCGTTTGTATCGATCTTGATCAAGTAGCCTATGTCTTGAATACGTTTAAAAAACTCGACCAGATCACGCTGTATTGTAGGTTCACCACCTGTGACGCTAACAGCATCAAGCTTTCCCTTACGCTTTTCCAAAAAGCAAAGTATATCTTCTTCAGGAAGACATTCCTGGAAAAGCCCTGGATCTACGAGTTCTGGATTATGACAATAGGGGCATCTAAAATTACACCCCTGAGCAAACAGAGTAGCACAGATCTTTCCCGGGTAATCTATCAAAGAAACCCTCTGCAAACCACCAATATTCATAATTCATATCTCAAAAATCAAAAACTGCCCTTGTTCTATATTCTTCCTGCTTCCCTTTGTTCCATTGCTTCACAGGACGAAGATAACCCACCACGCGTGAATATATTTCACACGGCTCTTGACACTTAGGACATGTTTCCTTCTCTCCGGCCAAATACCCATGAGTCGGGCAAACGCTGAAAGTGGGCGTGAAAGTAAAATAGGGCAAACGGTAATTCTCACAGACCTTTCGTACCAGCAGCTTAACGCTGTCTGGGTTATCAGTCCGTTCACCAGCATAGGCATGAAATACAGTACCCCCAGTATATCTTGCCTGGATATCGTCCTGCAGATCAAGGGCCTCGAAAATATCATCCGTAAAATCAACCGGCAGTTGTGTGGAGTTGGTATAGAATAGAGGGCGGTCTTGTTTCTTGTGTCCATTACCATTTGCGCATATGATGTCATGATATCTTTTATGATCGATTATTGCCAGCCTGTGTGATGTACCCTCTGCCGGCGTTGCTTCAAGGTTGTAGTTGTTTCCGGTCTCCTTCTGGAATTCGATCAATTTTTCCCTCATAAAATCCAGCACCCTTTTGGTGAATTCCTGACCTTCTTGATCACCGATATCCTTGCCGAGTAAATTCAAGCAGGCCTCATTCATGCCGACCAGTCCAATGGTGGAAAAGTGATTCTTCCAATATTCATTAAAACGTTGCTTTACC
Source organism: Desulfobacterales bacterium C00003060 (assembly GCA_001751085.1). Classification (GTDB taxonomy): domain Bacteria; phylum Desulfobacterota; class Desulfobacteria; order Desulfobacterales. The sequence goes on from MAXP01000257.1 coordinate 2,594, forward strand.
CCCCTTAAATAATATTTGGTGTAAGGATAAAGACTCCCGTCTGTGAACTTTTCGAGAACCTTCCTTTTCATTTCAAGACTTCTTTTGGCAAGGATCATCATCTTTTCCAGTCGCATGATGAATTCGTCTTCCGTTTCACTCAGATAGCCAATCCTGGGCACATTGATGGTCACCACTCCGATAGAGCCTGTCAGGGGATTGGAGCCGAAAAGCCCCCCCCCCCTTACATCTAATTCTCTGTGATCAATACGTAACCTGCAGCACATACTCCTTGCATCTTCCGGGTTCATATCGGAATTTATGAAATTGGAAAAATAGGGCACACCATATTTTGCTGTCATTTCCCAAAGAGAATCCAGATTGCGACTATCCCAGTCAAATTCCTTTGTGATGTTATAAGTGGGAATAGGAAAGGTAAACACCCTCCCCTTGGCATCCCCCGCTGCCATCACCTCCAAAAAAGCCCTATTGAACAGATCCATCTCTTTCTGGAAATCCTGATACGTTTCTTGTTGCGCCTCACCTCCGATTATGACGCCTCGCTTGGCGTAATATTGTGGAACCCTCACATCCAAAGTAACATTGGTAAAAGGGGTCTGGAAACCGACCCTTGTTGGTACATTGATATTAAATATGAACTCCTGAAGGGCCTGCTTAACCTCTCTATAACTCAAATTATCATATCTTATGAACGGGGCCAGTAGCGTATCAAAATTTGAAAAGGCCTGCGCCCCTGCCGCTTCGCCTTGAAGGGTGTAGAAAAAATTCACGACCTGTCCCAATGCACTTCGGAGGTGTTTTGCTGGTTTGGTCTCTACCTTTCCTGATACCCCCTTAAATCCTTCCATTAAGAGGTCAAAAAGATCCCAGCCCACGCAGTAAACAGAGAGTATACTTAAATCGTGTAGGTGAAAATCTCCCTCAACATGGGCCTTCTTGATCTCTGGGGGATAGATTTCGCTTAACCAGTACACTTTGCTGACCTCAGAGGAAATGTAATTGTTCAATCCTTGCAGGGAATAGGCCATATTACTGTTCTCATTAATCTTCCAGTCGATTTTCTTCAAATACTGATCCACCAAATCGATCTCCATCTTATTGGCAATCTCTCTCAAACGGGCATGCTGCTCACGATAGATGATATATCGCTTGGCTGTCATGCGATACGGAGAAGACAGAAGGACCTCTTCCACTATGTCCTGCACGTCCTCTACGCCCATGATTTTGTCGCCGAAGATCTTCTCTGCCAGGCTAAGGACACTGATGGTCAGTTTCCTGGCTCTGTCAAGGCCAAATTCACCAGTTGCTGTTCCTGCCTTTTCAATGGCATTGGTGATCTTATCGGCATTAAACCTCACATACCGGCCATCTCTTTTTCTTATTTTACTGTGCATGTTCGCTTCCCCCTTTTAACACAGTAGATTTCTGCACAAGATATTGTACCTAATATTAAATTCTAATACTATATCTTGATGCATTGCAAGGAAAAAACTTATTTTTTTTTGATTTGGGTAATCTGCAAATATTTTGTATGGTTACCAAGAGTGAAGATGCTCTTCCGTAAATACTTTGATTATGTTCTGATCTTCTGAACAGTGACGTAACATTCAAACGCGTAGCGATTTCATAACTTGACAGTTTGGATATACTCCAGTAGAGAACCTTTAAGTTCGGGAGCTTCATGTTCAGGCTCCTGACAAAGAAATGCTAAGGGAGCAAGACCCATGAAAGACGAAAAAGGGTTGTATTATTATCCTTTTCCCCACAACAAACGCATCCGCACATATGTACGTCAAGCCGAGGGCACCATCTGGTTCAGGCTCTGGAATTCCGACGTCCCGGAAGTTTGGGTGGAACATGGCTGGGTGCCATACGGTGCGATCAAGCAAGCCTCCGCCATGTTCAAGAGCAACGACTTCGATCCGAACCAAGCCTACGATATCGTATTGGCACAGGCACTGCTAAAGGAAGGCGGGTGACTTGGCTATTGCTCTTCCGCAAACGGAGTAATCCGTTACATCATTCGCTGGTATAGCTTTTCAGAAAAATACTTGCAAATTTGCGGGATGAATGGTTCTGGTAACCATGTGAAATTATGCTAAAATAATGTGCAGTTTAACTCCGAAATTCGAAATACTATAGATATCACATTGGTTTGCTGTCAAAGTCAAAGATGGACCTTGTGTTGGGTTCATTAAGAGTGGAGGTGGGACTCAAAATTCACTCTATCTCATGATGGCTTGCACCCTCTCCGTACACCGGTTGTAAACATGATCTGCAAGGGCGCTGAGTTGTCTTTGTATGGCCTTTGGTTCGGGAAGATCCGGTGGGGCCAACAGCTTAAATTGTTCCATGCGGATCGGTCTTAAGCGCATGGTGGTTTCTATGGAACGCATCTCTTCGGGCGTAAAGTTATCGCCCAGGAAGTGTTTTCGTTCAAGCCCTTCAACATCCATGTCCTTCAGGAAGCTCAGGATAGTGAGCAGGTCGTGGTCCCTTTCGAATTTATTCAGGTTCTGGTTTACCGCTCTGGATTCTTGTTCAAGGTTTTCGTGGGCNNTTGAATTTCGTGCGGTGGGTTACACCGCGGACTTTGATAAACCGAAGCCCCTTTCGGAAGTGTGGATCTTTTCGAAAACGAGTCTCAAAGATGGCTTCTTTCATCCCAATCAACTGAACCAACTGATGGATAATCTCCGGCTCTAACATATATTCATACATGCGGGCAAAGCGCCTGTAGAGTTTTTCCTCCAATTGGGCAGCATGTTCCGCCAGCTCGTTTACGTAATCGACCTGCTCCTCGATCAGTCGCCGATCATAAAGATATCTTCCAATGACCTCCTCTTTGACCTCTTGGGTCAATGCGCCGATTATGTCATCTTGCATAGACTTCCCCTTAGAGCTTGTGGTTTGATTCATACTATCATCCCACGTCAGGCAAATCAAGGACTTCAGGAAAACCGGCAAATTGGCCTTTGGCCTGGAAGTAACCGTTCACAGGTTCAGGGTTCAACGTTCAGGCTTAGGGAAAACACTGAAATTGGATCCCCGAAAACCTCGTAAAAAATGCGGGTTTTGCCACAACATTCTATCTCAAAAGCGTTCGCCACAATATCAATTTCGTCGGGGCCGAAGGCGATGTCAGAGAACTTAAGGAATTGGGGAAAATCATAAAGGGAAAAAACAACCGATTGCTCCTGGGCGTGACTGGTGGAGTTGCCAGCGGAAAGAGCACAGTGGCCCATATGTTAGAACAATTGGGAGCACCTATTGTCGATTCTGATGTAATCGCAAGGCAGGTCGTTGAACCAGGGAAACCCGCCTGGAAACAAGTCGTTGACTATTTCGGAAAGCAGATCCTTCAGAAAGATGGCAATCTAGACCGGAAAAAGCTTTCAAAAATCGTGTTTCGAGATTTTGAGAAAAGAAAAAAGCTGGAAAGCTTCACACATCCACTCATATATGACGCGTATGTCAAACAGGCAAATGAGATCATGGAGAAGGACCCTGAGGCTATCATCCAGGTGGTAGTCCCTCTCCTGATTGAGCTGAAATTACAATATATGTTTCACAAAATCGTGGTTGTTTACATCCCGCAAGAGCTACAGGTGGAACGTCTGGCCGAACGAGATGGAATCAGCAGGGAGGAAGCAGCCAACATGCTCAAAGCTCAATTGCCTATTGAAGAAAAGTTGGAATATGCTGATTTTGTGATCCATAACGAAGGGTCTCTTGATGAGACCAAGAAATACGTAGATGACCTCTGGCAATCACTAAAGAGACTTCAAATCACCTACCACCCGTAGAACGGGTGGTTTGATGAAGACCCCCCGAAGGGGTCTAAAAGCATCGCGATTCCTGCAGATTACAATCCAATATCCATTCAATATTCAGGACGTAGCCGTCAAGCTAAAAGGCTATGAACATCGAACGTCCAACGTCGAATTTTGAATA
>MAXP01000258.1 GCA_001751085.1 Desulfobacterales bacterium C00003060
AAGCGGTTACCGGTACACATAGCCTGTCTGGCAGAACCGTTGGCGTGCACACTGAATGCCCTAAAACAGGCAAACGTATCAACAGGCAAGAAGGTTCTTATCTACGGTGGAGGTCCTGTAGGACTTCTCATGGCCCTGGCAGTCCGAACAGACGGCGCAGAACCCTTTGTTCTGGAGATCAGTTCGTCAAAACTCCGAAAAGGTGATACATTTCGAAGAAGGGTCGGATTTGAGGAGGGGTTAGAATGCAAAATGCAGGGATTTGATGTGGTAGTCAATGCTGCCCCCTCAAGTAATACCCTTTCACAAGGGCTCTCTAAACTTGCAACAGGTGGCTGTTTCTGCCTGTTCAGCGGTTTCACAGCAAAGGAGTCTGTTTCTGCTGCTCTAATAAATGAGATTCATTACCGGCAGTTGCAGATGGTTGGGGCTTATGGATGCACTTACAACCAAATGAAAAGGGCTTTACAGATACTTCTAAAATACAGGGAAGACATCGAGTTGTTGATAGAAAAACGGATCGGACTAGAGCAGGTACCCTCTGTTATGCCACAGGTTCTTTCAGGGCAGGCAATGAGATTTGTGGTGGAACTCGAGAAGAGGAGTCATACGTGAGCAAAGAAACTCAACTACGGGAATTTGGGCGACTAATTTGTGAAGTAGGAGCAGGAAAGTTCATGTCTCGTGAGGAATCCTGCGCAGCCTACCGCCAGGTCATTTTAAGTGAACAGCCAGAGCTGCAGCAGGGTGCTTTCCTCATGGCCCATATCACACGGGGGCCATCTGTGCAGGAGCTATCCGGGGCTTGGGATGCTATGGATCGTTATGATACCGCCAAGATTCGAACGAGTATGGATGGCCCGGTTTGCGATATTGTAGGCACGGGATCAGATTCCCTGAAAACCGTCAACTGCTCCACTCCGGCTTTTTTCATCGCTTCCGCTTGCGGGTTATCCATAGCCAAAAAAGGAGCCAGATTGGTCACCGGCGTTTCAGGAGCATCGGATATTCTCGAAATATTGGGAGTAGATCTGGATATGCCTCTTTCTCAGGCTGAGAAATGCTTGAGAAAATACAGCATTTGCTATCTTCCAGGCGAAGCCTTTCTGAAGTCTGGATGGGCACGGCTCATAAAATCCATGCGTTTTACTTCGGTTTTCAACATCATTGGTCCATTGAGCCGCCCCTGTACTCAGACCAACTGTATGGTCATCGGAGCATACGCTCCTGTCGTGTGTGATCAACTAGTCGAAGTCCTCAGGGAAATTGGCATGGGTGCCGCCCTTGCTCCATTCGGGATGGTGCATGGAGCAGAAGTAACCCGAGGAATGGATGAGTTCTCTCCTGCCGGGCCTACCAGGACAGTGGAATTGCGAAATGCCAAAATTGAAACCTATGAAGTCACCCCTGAAGATTTTGGTTTGAAAACAGTAGATTTCTCAAGGATTGCCAGCGCCAAAACGGCCATGGAAAACGCCCAAAGGATTCTATGTGTCCTCCAGGGAGAATACGACAGGCCCGAAGCAGACTTCTTTTGCATGAATGCTGCTGCTGCTCTTTACATTGCTGATTTTGCCAAGAGTTATGCACAAGGTCTGGAAATGGCTAAAAAGGCTTTAGCTACTGGTAAGGCTTACGAAAAGGTGGAGCAACTTCTGGAATTTCAAGGAAGGGGGTAGGAGTACCTTTCTCATCTCTTATCTTCTCGATCAACGTCAGGAACTGCTTGCCGTACTTCCGCAAGGTTACCTGCCCTACCCCGACAATACCCAGCAGCTCATCCGGCGTCACCGGCTGCACCCTGGACATTTCTCTTAGGGTTCGATCCTGAAAGATGCAGTAGGCCGGCAGCCCTTCCTTTCGGGCCAGGCTGGAACGCAGCTCCCTGAGCCTGTTGAAGACCTCCTTTTCTGATTCCTGCGTCAGAGGCGTTTCAGCAAAATGGAGCCTTTCTTCCGTCACCGCAAGGGAGAGAAGTATCACTTCCTTGCCTTTCATGACCTCCTGCCCACGGCCGGTGAGTTCCAGCACCGGATAGATCTTTTCTCCCATGGAGATCCTGCGGGAAGTGACACATCCATGGGAGATGAGTTCGTTGATCCATTGTTGTACCTGAACCTGTGTGTATACGGAGAGCAGCCCGTAGGTGGAAAGCTGATGAAGCCCGAATTGAAGAATCATGCGGTCCTTGGAGCCGGTGAGCATCTTGGCGGCCATGGCCTGGCCAAAACGTCCTTTTAGCCGGGCAATACCGCTCAACACCTTAACTGCCATGATCGGGTCACTTGCAGGTACACTTGTCCCGGGCTCGAGGAGGTGTTTCTGACAGATATCGCAGGTACTGCACTTTCCACCCTTGAGGCCCTCTCCAAAATACCGAAGCAAAAACACCCTGCGGCACTCCTGGCTGCCGGCATAGGCCATGACCTGATCCAGTTTTTCCAGTTCATATGCCTTGCGGACCTGAAGCGCCTGAAAATCGATATCGAGTTCAGACGGATCCACACGCTGAACGATGCGTAGACCCCGTCCACGGAAGGGCGGGATATAGGTGGCTTCATCCCGTGCGCCCATCTCGGAGAGGGTCCTCCTTAAAGCATCAAGAGAAATGCCTGCTCTTGCAGCCATCTCATTGGGGAGGAACTCCACCCCATTCATGAGTTCATCTTCATCGTAAGTTCGGCACAATGCGATAAGCAAGTCCTTCTTGACCTTGGTCCTGACTGAAATGCCGGAAAGGAGTTCTTTCGGCCTTGCATGAAGATAGATCTCTGCCAAATTATCGTAGCGCTTGAGCCTTTGGACAGTACCGGCATCTTCCAGGATCTTGACACACGAGCCCACGGCCATCTCAGAAATCTTGCTTTCCCCCATTTCGGCAATCTCACGATAGGTGAGCCACACCAGGTCCTCAGGACAACTGCGCAGCCGCTCATGCACAGCAAAGATGACCTCCCGTGGCGGATAGCGCGCATCGATAAAGAACTCGTGCAGCCTTCTGTCCTGAGGGCTGTACAGGAGCAGGCATGTTGCTGCGTCGCCGTCTCGACCGGCCCGGCCGCCTTCCTGGTAATAGGCTTCGATCGTACCCGGAAACGTATGGTGAATGACCATGCGGATGTCTGAGCGGTCAATCCCCATTCCAAAGGCGTTGGTCGCGACTACCAGGTCAGAGCGGCCCTCCATAAATGCCTCCTGAACCCTGGTTCTCTCAGCCTCGTCCAGGCCTGCATGGTATCCTTTTGCATCGACATGTTTTTGTTGCAGACTTGTGACGATGCCCTCCACTTTTTTCCTTGTGCCGGCATAGACAATGGCAGCCCCGGAAAGATTTGCCAGGCGTTGCCTCATGACGGACAACTTATCTTTCTCCTTACTGGTTTGAAGAACTTCCCAGAAAAGATTGCGGCGGTCAAACCCGGTAACAAACCGCTTTGGAGCCTGCAACCCCAACTGTTCAATAATATCAGCACGGACCTTGTCTGTAGCCGTGGCCGTAAGTGCAATGGTCTGTGGCCGACCCAAGCGGTCAAGGGCCTGGCTGATCCGCAAATAGTCGGGCCTGAAATCATGGCCCCACTGGGAGATGCAGTGAGCCTCGTCCACAGCCACCATGGAAACCGCGCTCTGCTTCAGCGCTTGAAGAAAAAACCGATTTCGCAACCTTTCCGGAGAGGCATAGACCAGTTTTGTATGGCCTGCTGCAATCTGCTCAAGGGCCTCTTCCTGCTTTCTTAGCCCCATCAGGCTGTGGATGGCGGCAACCGGCAGATCCAGCACACCGAGTGAGTCCACCTGATCCTTCATCAGGGCGATGAGGGGGGAGATCACAAGGGTAATGCCCGGTCTGAGAAATGCAGGAACCTGATAGCACAGGGACTTGCCCCCGCCTGTAGGCATGATCACCAGAGTGTCTTCCCCGGAGAGGACAGACTCCAGGATCTCTTCCTGCCCTGGTCGAAACTGCCGGAACCCGAAGACCCGTTCCATGAACGACAGGGCTTGGGCTATGGGGTCATCAGGGGGCTGAGGATTGGATGTCGGCATTTTCTCTATCGAGGAGTTTAGCCTTGAATAATGGGATACGATTGGGCATCCTTCACGACAAGTCAAAAGTAGTTTACACTTTGTTGATCTTGTATTTTGGCAGTGAAATTTGAAATTTGAAATTGGGAAAAACACAAAGATGTAGATGCGTTACCTAATTTCAAATTTCGAATTTCCAGTTTGGACATCGCCATTCAATTCGATAATACACGCTTTTTCGAAAAAAGTGTAAACTGGTCAATGAAGGATGCCTACAATTGGACGCATTCTGTTCGTAAGAACAAGGGGATTCCTCTCTCTCCTTCAACCAGGTAATAATTTGAATTGAATCGTTGATCAGGAAATCCATCAATAATCTTATATGCAAGTCTATGACCTTTAGTGAATGTGTTGGGTTCTACAAATTCGTATCCCTTATCGATCAGCCAATCCTCGGGCGTAAATTCCTTTCCCTTTTTCAGGAATGCCTTGAATGAAATCAAATCCCTTGAGGGATCTCCTCTTGGCCCGCTAATAGAATATCCCTG
>MAXP01000259.1 GCA_001751085.1 Desulfobacterales bacterium C00003060
CGCAGCTATTGATGTTCAGGGCCAGCGACAAAGCGGAATTTGTGGCCTTTCGAGGTATATATGCCGGGACTCCGTCAAATGGAACCCTTGACTATGCAACCACAAGAACCAGCTTGAAATTGAACGTATTATCATATATAATATAATATTTGTTGTCCAGGGTGCCATGGTTTTCGGGTTGTGCGGTTATTACCTGTGCGCCTGTCGCTGAAGCATTCGGTTAACCAGTCAAAGAAGCGAACCAACCGTATCGTGCCAAAGCCATACAGCACAATTGTTTTTTTTCTGCTTTTACACATGTTTTGTGGATCTGCCTTTGCCAATGATAACAATGCAATTGGGGAAAAGATTGCTTTTTCAGGGCAACAGGCAGAAAAATATGCCAATCCTGTTCTTTCTTCAATCCATTATTATAGAAAATACATTTCAAGTGCTATTGGCAATCATTGTCCGATGTACCCCTCGTGCTCTATGTATTGTATAGAAGCCTTCAAGAAACATGGTTTCATAATGGGATGGATTATGACGTCCGACCGTCTTATACGCTGTGGCAGAGATGAACTTAAGCTTTCTCCTCCAATCTGGACAGATGGCCGAAAGCGCTGCTATGATCCTGTAAGTAATAACGATTTTTGGTGGTGATAGGCATCCCACTCATACGAAGCAACGCTGTCCACTCAGCCGGCAGGCGTAGGTTGCCGGCTGAGTGAAAGGTTCATAATATCAATATGTTGTTGAGATTTAGACATATTTTTTTTTGGTTCTTCCTGGTTTTTGCCCTCCTGATGGTCTTTGCTCTTTCACTCCCTTTTTCTCAATCCTTTGCGGGCTCTGTTCTCAAGATTGATCCTGACAAACAGTTCGATTTTGCGGAATACTATTTTTCAAGCGGTGAATATTTCAGGGCCATAGGTGAATACAAACGGTTTATCCATTTCTTTCCATGGGATGACAGAGTCGAGCTTGCAATGTTCAAAAGCGGCATGTCATATTTCAAGAGCAGACGATTCAATGAGGCCATAGACTCCTTCGAGAAACTGATCGATAGATATGGTGATACTGCCCTTTCTATGAGATCATATGTAATGATCAGTGAATGTTATATGGGGCTTAAGAAAGCCGGCCCTGCCATCTCCAGCCTTCACAATCTGATTACAATAACTGATGATGTGAGTGTAAAGGATGAAGCATATTACAGGATAGGCTGGATCTACCTTGAAATGGCTTCCTGGGAAAAGGCCGACTTATGTTTCAAGAAGGTCAGCATACAAAATAGAAAAAAATACAGGCTGAAAAGACTTACTGTTGAACTCAATAAGGAAAAATTGATTCCAAGAAAGAATCCCGTGTTGGCAGGGTTCCTGTCAGCAATTCCGGGGGCAGGATACGTTTATTGCGAAAGATACCAGGATGGCCTCATAGCATTTTTGCTAAACTGCGGCCTTATGTGGGCGGCATATGAGTCCTTCGATAATGGCAATAATGCCCTTGGAGGGATCATTGCCTTGGTTGAATTAGGTTTCTATGCAGGAAATATTTACGGTGCAACAACCAGTGCCCATAAATACAACAGGACTAACACCACACAATTTATTGAAAAACTGAAAAAAAACACGAAAGTCAGCCTTTCGCTCGGTGATAAAAACGAGGGTATTGCGCTTTGTCTTCGATATCTCTTTTAGACGTGGTTCCGGATATCTTACACTCCAAAAAGCCTTGTAATCTCCTCGCGACTCCGTACCAAGTGACTCCCTGGCCAGTAGATCCTTGCACACCCTTTGCATTCGCTGTATCTGTTGTGGCAACTCACTATGTGGTCAGGTACTCTTCCAACCACATCCTCGGGCTCAACAGCCTCAAGGAGTCCGTTGCAGACCGTGCAACGACTGAAGAGTTTATCCGCATCGGGTTTGAGACCAAGCAGGCGGATGATCTCCTTGATCTGCATCTTAGGATCATTCGCCTCCACAAATATCAATCTGTCTGGTGCCATCTTTCCCACAAACCGCGTATTGCGTGACAAAAGAACCCGGCCGTCGTTTGCAAGTGCAAGAAATTTCCCGTTGGACAATCCTGAGAAATAAAGGGTATCGTAGCCAAGCATGCGAAGCGATTTGGCCAGCTTTCCGAGCATTCGATCAGCAGCAAACCTCATGAGACACAGAGCCTTCGGGGATTGATATTACCCTGGTTCCAGGGTGAAAGCCCCATCCGGGATCGAGACCTTTGTCAGAAACTCTTCCACTGTCAGTGACCAAAGGGGCCCCTTCTTGTCAAAAATTGAGATTCTGTGTGGAAGAAAGAAGGATTCCACATGATGGAACTCACTGAATTCTACCCTGTATTGCATGTCACCCCAAGCGTCAAACACTTCAACTCGCTTAACTACCTTTGCGTCCTCCTTCAGCCATATCTTTTCTGTCAGGCGTCCCCATTTTTTATAAAGGCATAGAAGCCATCCGGCATTCCCTTTCGAGGCCTGAATCTTGGCATGGTGAAACGGAAGGATCGGAGGCTGACCTGACAAGATGCCAAACAGGTCTTCGGCTCTAACGGAAATGGACAGGAAACGTGAAAGATTGCCGACAGTGGCATCCCCCTTGAAAAAGCGATTATCTTGACTGGAACGGAGATAAAACCGTGATTTGTCAATTATGAAGGTAAGGGTAGGCTGGCCCCATGGTCCCAATACCTCTACTCGGAGGTGTTGAGGTTGACATCCTATCCACACAATACGAACAGACTTCAGACGGGAGCCTCGTACTGTCTTGAGCCTGCCGACTCCTCCAAAACTAATGAGGTCATTCTTGTCCCGCTCCAGAGACCCTATTATCCTGCCGATGTCCGGACTCGGTCCAGCCTGGAAGGCTTTGGGCCTTTGGATACATCCCAAAATGCATAATGGAAAAAACAGGACTGCAAAAACAAAGGTGAAATAGCTACGCATCCTGTCCTATCTGATTCTCAACGGATCGTATCTTCTGCTCAAGCGCCTTTGTATTTTCTCCTTTCTTTTCCAGGGCTTTCTTGTAGTATTGCAAGCTTTTCTTTAGATTATTCACCTTAACATTAGCATCGCCAAGATGTTCCAGGATGGTTGCATCATCTGGGACCAATCTGTCCGCTTCCTCGAGGAACTCAATTGCCTTCTTGTAAAAGCCTTTCTTATAATAGACCCATCCTAAACTATCGATAATGTACCCATCGTTTGACTTGTGTTCAATGGCCCTTTTTATCAAGTCCTCAGCTTCATCCAGGTTTGTGCCAAGCTCTGCATATGTATAACCCAGATAGTTCAATGCCTCGGCGTGGGTTGAGTCTATACCAATTACGGTCTTCAGTTTTTTTATGCAGGCGTTCTTGTCACCAGCCTTGTCAAAAATGACGCCCAGTCGAAAATGAAACCTTGCGCTGCCAGGTTGCAGCTCTAACCCCTTCTTGAGGGTTGCCACCGCTTGGTCATATAATTCCATCTCTTCGTACAGGGCACCCAGAAAGAGATAAAGCTCAGGTTCGTTAGGCTCCTTCTCTACTGCTTCATTTATCACACGGATTGCCTTTTCGGCCTCACCTTTTTCATTGTATAGAAACCCGAGATGAACCACAGCGCTTTGACTAAAGGGCGACGTCTCAGGAACCCTTTCAAAGAATGCGATCGCCTTGTCTGTCTTCTTGAGTCCTTCAGATGCCATCCCAAGAAAGAAATAAAGCTCTGGGTTGTCAGCATCATCTTTCAAAAGAGGCTCTAAGTTGTCCAAGGCCTCCTCGTATCTTTTCTCGTCAAGGTATATCAGGGCAATCTGTTTGATAACCAACGGATTGAATTTGCTCCGAAGCTTAAGCTCTTCAAATATACCCTCGGCCTCATCAGATCGACCCCTTTTCAAGTAAAAGCGGCCAAGCCCAATGGCCGCTCTAAGGTTATCCGGCTTGCTATCTATAATCCTGTTGTAGGCTTGTATAACCTTTTCATGTTTGCCATTAGCTTCGTAAACACCAATAAGTTGAAAAAAGGCCTGGTCATGTTCCGGCTTCAGTTCAATAGCTTTCAGTAATGCAGCCTCTGCCTCATCATAACGGTTCAGGTCAGCATAAACGGTCCCCAGGCACAAATGCCCGGCAAACGATGCTGGAAGGATCTGGACTAGATTCTTATAGAGTTCTATGGCTCTGTCCGGTTGCTTTATCTCGACATACTCCGAGCCCAACAGAAGGCAGATATTCTCAGATGTTGGATCAATGGCCAGGGCCTTTTCATAGGCCTCCACAGCCTCAGCATGCTGATTCAGGGCAGTATGAATCCTTCCCAAGATCACCAGCGTGGGAACATCTTCGGGCTGCTTTTGGATAATATCATGCATAATTCCCAGGGCTGCCTTATAGTCCTTTTTGTGAATATAAAGGTGCGCTAATTCATTTTTCAAAAACATGGAATCTTCATCTCTTACTACAGCTTCCTCAAGTGATGCTATAGCCTCAGCAAACTTCCCATGTCTCCTCTTCAGGTGTGAATATGCGTAATAGTAGTAAGACCCAACATCTTCGTAGTTGAGTTCTGCTGATGCCACATCAGAAAGTGGAATCCCTTTCGGTACGGCACAACCAGCCAAGTGCAAGATTATGCCAACAGGAATGAGCAAATTAACCAGCTTCATGACCAAGTTTCGTGTCTTCTCTGACGCCCAAAAAAAAGGGGTAATCATTCATGGGGTGGCATGCTTCTTTCCACTCCGGTGTCTCCAACCCTTGTTTTTCCAGCAAGTTAGCAACGGGGGATTCCTTGTGAACGGTTACAAAAAAAGAATATCTTCTGAAAGGGGCCATGCAACGGGCAAAGTTCCTATGCCCCCAGTTCCCCGAGGAATGATTCAAAATCCGGTATCTCACTGTGGAAGTATATCCTTATCCTTTTCATGATGTTATTTTCAACCTGCCGCACACGCTCCCTTGTAATACCATAACGCTCACCTATTACTTGAAGGGTTTCGGGTGTGTCGGAAAAAATACGATTTTCAAGGATATACACCTCCCGTTCATTCAAGTCCTTCTTAAAGGAGTCGAGTTTTTTGTGGATGATATCCTCCATCTCTTTCTTGGCCACCTGGGTCTCGGCAGACGGTGTCGGCGCGGCGACAAATTCGATCCGCTCGTTGTCGGAGTCTCCCTTGATCGGTGCATCCAGGGACACCTCCCATCTGTCCAAGCGTTGATCCATATCTGTCACGTCATGTTCGGAGACCCCAAGCCTTTCAGAAAGGAGTTTTGGTTTAGGATCATAGCCCTCGGATATCAATTTCTGTTTTTCCTTTTTCAGCTTGAAGAAGAGTTTTCGTTGGGCCTGGGTCGTTCCGATTTTTACCAGTCGCCAATTATCCATAATGAATTTTAGAACATAGGCCTTGATCCAAAAAGAAGCGTAGTAGGAGAACTTAACCCCCCTATAGGGGTCAAACTTTTGTGCGGCTTGAATAAGGCCAATATTTCCTTCCTGGATTAGGTCGAGCAAGTTGTTCATCCAGACCCGCTGGAAATCTAAGGCGATCTTCACCACAAGTCTTAGGTTGCAAGTAACAAGCCTATAAGCTGCCTCCGGATCTGCATGTTCCCTGACCCGGATGCCGAGTTCCTTCTCTTCTTCCTTTGAAAGAAGTTTGTACTGGCTGATTTCCTGCAAGTATCGCTGGAGGGGATCGAATTTGACAAGAGCCGAATCCCTTGCGGACCGGTCCGCCTTTGGCGGGTCGACCGGCGAGTGACTCCCTTTTGAAGCGTTTTTCTTAGATGCGGCTGGGGCGGATTTCGCCGGCGCGCTCCTTTTCTTTTTTGTTTTTTTCATTGATGTTCGAAAAGATACCAGCCTCTCTGTTCTTAATCAAGACATAAAGAGCGGTACATGCTCAAATAGCTTTACGTCCACAAGCCCTTTGTCGGTAACCCTCAATTCCGGAATTACCGGCAATGCCAGAAACGACAAAGCCATAAAGGGCTCATCCAACTTGCACCCAAGATTCCTTGCCGCATTTCTCATCTCTTTCCACCCCCTGGCGATCTCATCAAGGGGCCTCTCGGACATGAGCCCGCCGATAGGAAGCGGAAGCTGTGCCAGCACCTTGGCCTCTCTTGTTGCAACCAACCCCCCTTTCATGGTTTCCACTGCCTTTATGGCTGCATGGATGTCATGGTCATTACACCCCACACACACGATATTGTGGGAGTCGTGGGCCACAGAAGAGGCCAAAGCCCCTTGTTTAAGGCCAAAGCCCCGCACTAAACCCAACCCGATATTTCCGCTAGCACGGTGACGCTCCACCACAGCAACCTTCACAAGATCTTGTTCATAGTCTGATACAACAACCCCATCCATGACCGGAGCCACAGCAGTCGTACTGTGTGTAAGAATCTGATCCCGGATAAGGTCTATGACTCTCACATGGTTACCCTCTTGCGGTATGACAAATGCGTCCTGCCCATAAGGCTTGATGTGCATGTGGCTACGGCTGTTTGTGCCAATCAATTGAGGGAATTGATAATTGAGTTGCCCCTGGCCGAAAACCTTCTTGCCCCTTTTAAAGACCATCTCAACCTTTACTGGCCGCAATGAAGAAAGGATCACAATATCTGCCTGGAACCCCGGTGCAATCGCTCCAAGATCCTTCAAACCAAAATATTGAGCCGTATTTAGGGTAACCATTTGGATGGCAAAGATAGGGTCAAGTCCTTGTTCGATGGCCATGTCCAGCAGATGGTTCATGTGCCCCTTTTCCAGAAGATCATGGGGATGAAGATCATCAGTCACCAACAAACACCGCCGGACTGTGGCAGGAGACACAATGGGAAGAAGGGTTTTCAGGTTTTTTGCCTGTGTTCCTTCACGTATCATGATATGCATTCCTAATCGCAGCTTCTCCCTGGCTTCCTCCAAGAGAGTACATTCGTGGTCCGAACGAATCCCAGCTCCAATATAGGCATTGAGGTCTTTGCCTGAAAGCAGCGGGGCATGACCATCTTTTGGGCAATCATTAAAGGCCGCAATCTTTTTGAGAACAGGCTCAACCCCGTTTATCACGCCAGGATAATTCATCATCTCGGCTAATCCCAGAACACGGGGTTCGTCTTTTAAGCCAAGGATGTCTTCAGCAGTCAGTCTGGCTCCAGAGGTTTCCAGATCAGTCGCAGGGACGCAGGAAGGGAGCATGATATAGATGTCCACGGGCAGAGCTTTGCTGTTGTCAAGGAT
>MAXP01000260.1 GCA_001751085.1 Desulfobacterales bacterium C00003060
TTTTTTGACTTCAGGCAAGAAAGCGGAAAGGGGGATGTTTAGCTATGTCTTCGATGGCATCGGATTTTACCCAGCCTCTTTTCTTGTCGGGCAGACGAACCAAAGACCAGTCATCCTCTGATCGCTCGTGATGTACTATGGTTCCCGCATGNNAGTATGGTGTCCTGGACATCGGGGCCGGCCAGGATGCTTACCTCTTTTTGCAAAATGACTGCACGGTTGTCCATTTTAGCCTGATACCATTTCAACCCAAAGGATGCACCGGCGATCAGCCAGAAGATCAGGACCACAAGGAACAGGTAGTAAATCGATTCAGCCCTGAAAAAAAGCCTTGTCAGGAGAATCGCCCAGAACAGGCCGTTCAAGATGGCAAAGCCCCAAAACAGCTCTTGCAGGTTAAAGGAGTCGAGCCAGAAGAAGGTCATGCTGATAAGGCCATTGGTTTCTGGAATGGCATCCTGGATCTGATCACGGGCATGACGCAGGTTGAAATTCAGGTCCGCATCTCCCGGCATCAAGAGACGAGCTCGTTCATAGTTCAGGATTGCCCGTCCGAGCTGGTCCAGACGAAAGTAAGCATTGCCCAGGTTGTAGAAGAGATGTCCGTTTTCGTGCCCGGACTCGATCAACTTGCGGTATCCATCGATAGCTTCCTGAAAATGTCCATCCCTGTAGGCCTGATTTGCTAGGAAGAATAGCTCCTCCTGTTGCTGATTCTCGGCTGCCATGCCAGTCGTTGGAGGCAAGAGGGCCAAAATTATGACCAGAGTCAGCCAGATGAATCTTCTCACCGGATCTCCTTTTCTATCTGCTTGATGAGTCTGGCAATGTCTTCGCCGATATCACAGGATTCATGTCCTTTACCCGTATAGACGGCATCTTCGAGCTTCCGCAATACAGCACGAAATCTGTGAGCTGTATCAAGACTGACTCCCCTTGATCTCAGGATCTCAACTGCCTCATCCGGGGTAAGGGAGCCAAGAGTCAGGCCAAATCGCTCATTCAGGTACTCACTGATGGCTGCGGCAAGATGGCTTGAGGGGGGCTCGCCGTGACGGCACTTTTTGACAAAGGTCCTGGCCGCTTTCTTGGCCTTTGTCTCGGCCAGCATACTCACTGACTTTCTTCTGAATCTGATTCTGCAAAACGCTAATGCATAAACGAGAACCGGTGCGAGTGTTGCCACCCAGAAAAACAACCCCCCGGGCCGAACGAGGAAGCCTGTACCTAAGTCATTAATGGAGGTATGTACAGGGAGGATATCTCGCCCCAGTTCTTTGACAGCCTGCTTGGAAGAACCTTCAACGGCGTTGCCTCTTCCAATGGCTGCTGAGGCCCTGACCTGTTTTTCCTCGCCGGGTAAGACGGAAATGGCAAGGGGTGAGGTTTTTATTACCCGGTACTGATGGTTTTTTGTGTCAAAAAAACTGACGGTTAGTGGAGGAATTTCATAAAGCCCTTCTCTTTCAGGCACAAGGGCCCATTTCATAGTCTTTGAACCCTCTATACCTTTATCGTCCGGCTCGATCTGGAGCACCGGTTGATCCGCATAGACTTTGATATGGTTAAGTTCGGGAAACTTCAGGTCAGGGATGCGGTTGACATTTCCGCGACCGCTCAGCACAACCGTCAAGGTAGCAGACTCCCCGGCCTTGATCTCGGATGGCTCCAGTTTGGATTTCATCTGAAAGGTTCCTACCAGACCGCTGAAACCTGCCGGCCTTTGTTCCTTGGGAAGCGGAGACACTTTCAGTTCTAAAGGCTGGCTGGCCAGGGTCGTAGGCTTGCCTGAGGAAAATGAAAAAAACGGGTCATCGAACAGGCTCCTGCGTGATCGCCGTCTGGGCTGAAAAACGGTCAGACGCATTCTTGCAGGCCCGATGGTGTAGTTGCCTTGCCTGGAAGGCATCAAGGCATACCGAACCTCGAGGACCTGATAGGTCTTGCTATTGTATAGGCTCTTGTATTCGATGGGCTTGCCGAGTTGTTTGAAGGTGATGTGATCGATTTCAGGAAGGTCCAGGGAGATGTCGGATACTTTAGTCTGGAGGTAGAGTTTTAACGTATAGATCGCCTGCTCTTCCGCATAAACCTTTGTTGGCGAAAGCCCTGCACTCAGAAAAAGGGGGCCCCGGTCGACGCCCGGGGATTGCGGCTGTTCGGCGATCGTCAATGTCACTGTGTTGCTCCTGAAGATTCTACCTTCGACCGTCACCTCGGCCGGCCCTATCCGGAAGGTGCCGGTCTTTTTGGGTTGAATGAAATAAGTATAGTCAATCCCGGCATTGATCTTGCCGTTGATGATTTCAAGACGGCTTGATGTTCCCCCCTGCGTGACGCTAAAGGATTCCAAAGCGTTTAGGATGGGCTGTGAATCGCTGCTCCGCGTCCCGGACACATTGACAATCATCCTTATGGAATCCAATGGAGTAGCTTCCTTTCGGTCAAGCTTCATTGTTACGGATATATCAGCGTTGACAAGACAAGGGACCAGCAGGAGATGAAAAAACGCCAAGGGCAGCAAAAAAGATCTCTTCATTTCACCAGTCCCTCCCGGATTGGACACCATGCTTTTTGTCTTTAGGGGTCTGAAAGCGCAGGAACCGGGAGCGATCCTCCTTGATGTTGTCCAGCAATGCCTCAGCCTTTTTCTTGTCGATCCCGCCACTGGGGACTTTCGGCATGGATATGGCAGAACCCGAAGCTTGATCATCTTCCTGCTGTGCCGCCGGGCGTTGCAATGCCTTCAGTTCGCCTGAAAGATCTTTGGGCGATTCTTCTTCGACTTTGTCGTCC
>MAXP01000261.1 GCA_001751085.1 Desulfobacterales bacterium C00003060
GGCGGTATCGCCGACTCGAGAGGCTATCGGGCCTCATTTGCATTAGGCGCCAAAGGTGTTCAGATAGGCACCTGCCTCATCGCCTCGAAAGAGTGCATCGCCCACGAAATTTACAAAAAAACCATCTGTGAAGTCGACGACACCAGCACCAGTCTGGTTAATCTGGGGAGAATGCAGGTCCGGGCCCTTCGAACACCAATGGTGGAAAGGGTGCTTGAAGGTGCCAAGCAGCTCAGCTTCAGCGACTTTACCCAAAAAAATGTGGAAGCGGCCTGGGTCAAGGGTGAACTGGATGCCTTCCCTATTGCCGCCGGTCAGATCGCGGGTATGATCAAGGAAATAAAAAGCGTGCGCCAAATTATCGAAGGGATTGTCGCGGAATAAAAAATTGTAATTTTCAAATAGTTAGCTTGTAATCATTGCTGAGTCCAGATCCGATTCAAACCATCAGCTTTTCTGACCAGATATTTTGGAATTTTTTTTGACATACCTGTCAGTTGGATCTCTTCTCAAAATTGTGTCTGAAAGGCTTTTTCAGTTAGATTCGGGTTTTAATCTTGTAATTAAACCAATGAGATTCTGTCAATCATTTCGTTTTTGCAAGCAATTTTCAATATCAAAAGACCGCTTGCGAGGATTCCAAACTATAAAATAACACACTTTGATTATTATGTAGTCTTTCCATTATATTTCTGCATACAATATAATAATTTGAGGAGGGAACCGTGACAGAGAAAACATCTCCGGATTACGGGGCTCTGAAGATCAGGGCCAAGGAACTGGCCAAAGGGCCTGAAGACAGACCGGTCATTGAGGCCAGGTTGAAGAAGTTATCACAACATGGAATCCCCATAAAAAAACTTGATCCTGATGAAGTTATCAGCCAGAAAAAGCAAATACTGGACCGGGTTCAGGTGAGGGCCGAGGAATATGAACAGGTGAGCCAGAGCTGCGCCAAGAGCTCTGCTTTGGCGATCATGGAGGAATTTGGATTTGGCGATATTAAGGTTATCACGGCGCTTTCCCCTTTTCCTGGTATTGCCCTGACCGGTGATACCTGTGGGGCGATCTCAGGGGGAATGACAGCCCTTGCACTCTATTTTGGTAAAGATGACCTCCTGGATTTTGCAGCCAATGCTTGGATATACGGGCAATGCCGGAAGTTTATTCAACGCTTTGAACAGGTATTGGGAACCACTAAGTGCAGAGAAATCCATCAAGATGTCATCTTTGGCCGATATTACGATACAGCAGATATTAGTGAAGGCTACCCGGCCTTCATCAGGGACAAAGGCTTTGAGAAGTGCGGGCTGCCTCCGGGTATAGGGGCTCGAATTGCTGCCGGTATTATTATCGAAGATTTGGAAAAGAAAAAACGTAAAACGGGTTCATAATGCTGTACGAAATTACCTGTCTTGAAGGAGAAAAGTGACTATGAATTTTGGTACCGTTTTGTATGAATCGAAGGAACGAGTTGCCACGATCACATTGAATCGCCCTGAACGCTTTAACGCAATCAATGAAACCATGCCGGAAGATATAGCCAAGGCTTTTGGTCATGCCAATAATGATGATTCTATTCATGTCGTCGTGCTGACAGGCGCCGGACGTGGTTTTTGTGGTGGATATGATTTAAAGGCCTACGCGGAGAAACCAGGCGCCAATCCAGCTATCCAGGAGATGCCATGGGATCCCATGATTGACTATAATTTTATGAGTCGCTGTACCCAGAACTTCATGTCTATCTGGAGATGCCATAAACCAGTGATAGCTCGCGTCCATGGCGACGCGGTTGCTGGAGGTAGTGATATTGCTTTATGCTGTGACATTATTCTTATGAATGAAAAAGCGCGTATTGGCTATCCTCCTTCGCGTGTTTGGGGCTGTCCGACTACAGCAATGTGGGTGTATCGATTAGGCGCGGAAAAGGCTAAACAAATGCTATTTACAGGAGATCTAATATCCGGGACAAAAGCGGAGGAAATTGGACTTATTTCCCAGTCGGCGCCACTAGAAGAATTGGATGAGGCAGTTAATCAGCTGACGAATCGAATTAAAGGTGTACCAAAGAATCAGCTTATGATGATGAAAATGATGGTCAATCAGGCTTATGAAAATATGGGTCTGGCAAGCACCCAAACAATCGCAACTCTTTTCGACGGCATGGCCAGGCATAGTCCTGAAGGTGTTTGGTTTAAGCAACGTAC
>MAXP01000262.1 GCA_001751085.1 Desulfobacterales bacterium C00003060
CCGTTATCATTGCTTTTTTTAACGTCAACCTTTCGAATAATACCGTTTGCACCCATTTGGTTCGTGTAATCTCATATTTCTTCGTGTCAAAGACTCTCCTTTATTTGCAGCCCGCCGCCATTCTCAAGCTTCCACAATATGAAGTGTCCATTTTGGACTTGACACACAACCCGCACTATGCCATTGTTCGTTACTCAGACTGCAGAAAGCAAATTCCTATCTATTATCTATCAAAAAAGGTAACCCTGAACCCTGAAGGGTGAACTCTAAACCTGTGAACGCCTACTCCTAAAGCCTATAGCCGGTTGAATAAGAGAATCCTTGTAAGCAAGGAGTCAGGCAAAAATGACCCGGCAAAACGATAACCGCGACCCGTTTGTAAGGAGTGTGAAAAATCGACAGGAATATAGAAAAATTACTCAGAAGGAGTTATCGGGCATCCGAGCGAATGGATGAGATTCCTGTTTATGAAGTCATCGAACAGGTTCGGGCTGGTGCAAATTCTCTGTTAACGATGCCAGATGGACCCGAAAGAATGTCACTAATCGTTGACATCGCCCATGAATTCATCTCGGCTGGTAAATCCTTGTGGTATATTGTTCCTCGTGAAGCCCTGTCTCCATTTAGGGTTTTCTGGCTGGAAGGCGGGATAGGAACCGGGTTCGCATCTGTCAGATCTCTTTGGAGAGTGGACAATGTCAGCAGGAGTATCATTATTTGGTCTCTCGACATGCTGAGAGACAACTTATTTGATATTTTTTCAAGGGGAAAAGAGAGCCCCCCCGACCTCTTGGTTTTAGAAAACTTTGAATATCTTGGTGAGCCGAATATTGGCTCACAATTAGAGGAGGTTGTGCTGCGGTTGCCTCAGGAGATTCCCATTCTTGCGGTAATGTCTCCTGCCAGGAATACAGAAGAAATCCTTTCATGGCTTGAAAAGGTCCGCCAAAGGCCCTGTCGTTTAATTGAAGCAGGGGTTCAAGAAGATAGAAGCGTACTCGCCTTTGTTACCCCGGAATGGAATTTGATACCCCTGCTCAATAAGAAAAGAATTGCAACCAGAGTAAAACGACTCTTGACAAAAAGTGGCCGAAGGCCGGCTGCATCCTCCAAATTCGTACAGCCGCTTCTTTCACTGATTAGGAAGGAAGAAATGACCCCAGCCTTGGTTTTCATGTCTTCGGAGAAAGACTGCGAAGAAGCGGTAAGGAGCTGTCCTGATGTCAAGGGGGAGGTGGGAAAGGTCATCACCAGTCCACAAATCGCCGCCCTATTTGATCGTCATCCGATTTTAAAAGACCAAAATAAGGTTTTGAGTGTCCTCTCCAAGAGGGCAGGTTCATTACACTCAGGCCATCACCCAGCCTGGTGTGAGATGATCGAGATTTTCCTGACTTTGAATCACATTGATATAGCTTTTACAACGATCAGCTTTGCTCAGATGCTTATGACCGGCGTGAAATCTGTTGTTTTGACTACATCACAGGTTCAGACGAACAACAGAATGAGACCAGCCACCAAGAGAGAGCTGGATCAAGTTTGGAAACTCCTTAGGAGGCAGGGCACAGATGATGTCGGATGTATCATGGTTGCAAATACGGATGATATAGATGTTGTTCATGTTAAAGATCTTCGTGATCCAAGGCCGAATTTTGTTCTGAGTCAACTTAAGTGTAGCTGTCAAACTGTGCTGGGATTGAGTGCGATAGACAAAATGAATCCAATCGATGCGCTGAATTGTTCGTTTTTTGCGGCTCAAAAACAGCCTGAAGATACGTGTCGCTTGAATGAACTACTCGATGACCTTCACGAAAAAATACAAGAATCTGCTTGCAACTCGCCTCGGGCTGCAATTGCGCTCATGGATATTTATCATCAATCAAAAATACAACTCGACAGGGCAGAGCTCACGATCAAAAAAGGCGGCGTTAAAACAGAAGGGGAAGTTGCAGAGCTGCAATCAAGGATTTCTCAACTTCCATGTGAGAAATGTGTTCATCAGCAAGATTGTCAGAAAATGAGGTATAGGAAAATTCGAGCAATTGTAAAAGAATATCATAATCTCCGGGTAAGATTGAAAAAAAGCTCTTCGATTCTGGAAGTCGATTTCAAGGATTACAGCGTTCCCATTACAGAGCTTGAATTCATTAATGCGAATCAGGAGCTTACAAATAAAGGGCTGATGGCGTTGCGAACCGGACTTGAGTTTCCCCAGCCTGTGGTCGAGTGCATGCAAAAGGGCGTGATTCCTTTGGATGACTCGGCCTTGTCGAGTGCGATCGTTGCGGGATTTGTTGAATGCTGTGACCGGGATCGACCGCAATTGGTTGAAGATTTTATTGAGCAATCCCTCCAAGATGCCTACGCTAATATCGAGGAGGTGCTCAAACCTCTGAAAGATCATCTGCTGCGATTAGGAGTTTTGGTACCCGGCCCCTTTTTAGCGCAGTCGGCAGTCACCCTGGCTTGGGAAAAGGGGAAAAACCCGAATACTATTCAGGGGAAGGCAGGGATTTCCATGGGTTCTCTAATGAGACTTATTTACAAGGGAAGATACCTAAAGCGTCAACTAATGTGATGAAACTGCACAGATGGGCCAACTTCCCAAAAAGTTCAGTAACCTTGGAGTTGTGGCAACGGCCTGCGGGCATAGATTGGCACTGGTTGACCCTCACAGCAAATGGCCAGATACCGAAGTGAAAGTTCTCCGGCGTGCCTGTTCTTATGGGCTACCAACGTAAGGAGGGACAGCCTGTAAATTCAATCAGTTAGCAACTCCTTAGATTTTACTTGATTGTGAAATTACCATAGAGCCAAAATGGAGGAAAGTGTTCCATAAGTGCTAACTTAAGAGAGCGGTATTTCTCATTCGTCATTCCGGCGAACCCTGGATCA
>MAXP01000263.1 GCA_001751085.1 Desulfobacterales bacterium C00003060
GGCCGGTTTTCAGCAACGTTCTGCTGCCCGCAACCTGGCGCTTCGAGCCAAAGGATTAGCCTGAAGCTCTGCTTGACCGGGTCGCACGGGTTTCTTTGTCAGGATAGACACCTGGGGTGTTTTGCCGCACACGCACTTGGGAAAATCAGGTGGGCAAGTACACCCCCGAGCAAGGGCTTTGAAGCGCTGTTTGACAATACGATCTTCCAGCGAATGGAATGACAGGATGCAAAGCCGTCCGCCTGGATTCAGGAGATCTGCTGCCCCATCAAGGAATTTTTCCAACGCATCCAGTTCCTTGTTCACTGCTATCCTTATGGCCTGAAATGTCCGCGTGGCAGGATGGATTCGTCCCCGTCGATGCCGGACCGGAACCGCCTTCTTGACAATTTCGGCAAATTGCAAGCTTGAGCGAATCGGTTGCTGGGAACGAGCATCCACAATATATCTTGCAATGCGCTTGGCCCAGGACTCCTCTCCATACCGGGCTATCAGATCTGCAAGGTCTTTTTTCGATAGCCTGTTTACAAGTGTTGCAGCCGTGTGGCCCTGCTCAGGATTCATACGCATATCCAGAGGCTCGTCCCGCATAAAGCTGAAACCCCGCCCGCTTCCCTTCAGTTGGTAGAGTGAAAGACCTAAATCGAGCAAAATCCCATCCACCCCGGTCATGTGCAACCGGGAAAGGATTTGTGGAAGGTCGGCAAAGTCGCCGTGAAAGATTTGAACGTGCGGTTTAAATGAATGGAGGGATTTTCCGGCATGGACAATCGCATCCGGATCACGGTCGATGCCGAGCAGACACCCGTCTGGCCCGATGGCTTCCAAGATAGCCTGGGCATGGCCACCCCCTCCTAAGGTACCATCCACGTACGTCTTGCCAGGTGAGCAGTTTAGATGGTCAATAACCTCTTTGACCATGACCGGGTCATGGCGATATTGCATGGTCCGCTCACCTTAAAGCCCCAATTCAGCGATCTCGTTTCTCAGCTCCTCGCCCTTCATATCATTCTGCAGATACTCGTCCTCCTTGGCCAGGTTTTCCTTGGCCCATATCTCAAAATAGTCGAGTACGCCTACCAGAACGACCTCTTTATTCAGACCTGCATAATGCCGGAGGCTTGGTGGAATCAAAATACGTGCCTGCTTGTCAAGCATGCATTCATGGGCGCCGCCTATGAAAATCCGCCGGAAACGCCGTATGTTTTCACTTCGCCGGGCAAGATTGCGGATACGTTCCTCGAGATGGCCCCACTCCTCAAAGGCATAACAGAACAGGGCGCCATCCCACTTTGAGATGATAAGCCCATTCACGTTGCTCCGCTTCAACACATGTCGAAAACGGGCCGGAATGATCAAGCGGCCCTTGGAATCCATGTTATGATCCGAGCTGCCCCTAAACATGTCTTGATCCTGACCACCTGTCTTTCATATTACACCCACTTTCCCCCACTATTTTGCCTAATATTTGTCTTAAATCATAATGTCAATAAAAAAATGCGATCATCATAACATTTTTTTTAATAATTAACGGAATTTAAGAGCTACACGAATGGATGCCACTTGGTGGTTTTTTGTGGAGTGCTTGGGCAATCCACCATATAGTGGTCTTGCCTCTGTAGATGTACTATATGAGCCGCATTCGCCACCGTTTAGGGACGAGTACTCAATAAATCGGGGACTTGTGCTTCTTTTTCGATCTCGAGCAAATGGAATAGCGGTTCAAACAAGAACGCCCTCAACTATGGACAGTGGAGCTGATATCGTCGTACCATTTGGTTGTGCTCGTGTAATGTGAGGGAGAAGTGGTGGGACCCGTCATTTTTCGACACAAAGAATAGGTAGGATTCATCGGAGGGATAAAGGACCGCCTCTATAGAAGCTCGGCCAGGACTGGCAATGGGGCCCGGCGGCAGGCCCTTTATCTTATAAGTGTTATATGGGGTCACGGTTTGGAGATCCTTACGGGTCAAGTTCCCGTCAAACCCCTTAATGCCGTAGATGACCGTAGGGTCGCTCTCAAGGCGTATGCCCCGCTTCAGCCGATTTAGGAACACGGCTGCAACGAGTGGTCGTTCTTCGGATCTTGCCGTCTCCTTTTCCACAATAGAAGCGAGAGTCACAACCTGAGGGATGGTGAGATCTACGGCATGGGCTCGTTGGGTCCACGTTGACGTGAAGACCAAGTAAAACTGGGCAACCATTTTGTTTATGACTTCTTCAGCAGTAACTCCTTTGGGAAAATGATAGGTCTCCGGAAAAAGATACCCCTCCAAGGTATCCCCTTCCAAGCCAAGGGCTCTTATTCGGCCAGGATCGAAGGCTGCTTGCAAAAAGTCTTCCCTTGATACAAGACCTTCCCTTTCAAGGATATCTCCTATCTCCAAGACTGTGGCCCCCTCAGGGATCAGTACTTTAT
Source organism: Desulfobacterales bacterium C00003060 (assembly GCA_001751085.1). Lineage (GTDB taxonomy): Bacteria > Desulfobacterota > Desulfobacteria > Desulfobacterales. The sequence goes on from MAXP01000263.1 coordinate 2,420, forward strand.
GCAGGAGGACATCGCCCTTGACCAGGGTTTCCAGGATGGCTCCGGGCGACATCGAACCGGCAAGCACGTATTCACCAGCTCGAACCCGCCTGTCATCCCCCCTGAGGCGGGCAAGCCATCGAAACTTGTTAGGATGCCGCACCAGGCCTGCTTTTCTAAGTTGGGTAACCGTCTCAGAAAAACTCTGGCCAGGTCTTATCCACACTACCCTGATAGTATCACCCTCACCAGTCGCGGTTAACGAATATTGGTACAACTCAAGGCCTATACTTATCACTGCAACAAAAAGGGTAAGTATGACAAAGAGTATGATTCCTGTTGGTTTCATGCCCCATCTCCTGTTTCAGATACTACTGTCCCGAATTCTTCAGATTCCAGCACTTCGTGGCCTTTCGAGGTATAATATCCTTAACGCAAAACATAAAGGGAACTCAGCACGTATCCAGCCTGACATTATCCCTGTTCAAGATTCGGTTGCATAATACTGCGATTCATGTAATAAACAAGGTGAAGGTGGGGCCTTTGGTCGAAATAACAGAAGGTAACTTCTCAAAAAATTCGGGGGCGCTTGAATTTATGGTAAGAAGCCTACGTAGCAACCCAATAGGGGGCTACCCAGACTTTTTAAGAAGTTACGACAGAAGGAGCAAAGGCCGCTGAAGTATTACTAATAAAGGAATGCTATCGATTCGAAGGTATAGCTTTTCAGAAAAATACTTGCAAATTTGCGGGATGAATGGTTCTGATAACCATGTGAAATTACGCTAAACTGATGTGAAGCTTAACTCCGAAATCCGTGCTGTTTTCAAGGCGTAATCCGCAAATCTGAGATCCGAAATACTATAGCACTACCGACGGGGTAGGAGAATACAAATGTTCATGGTGGAATTCAACGAAAATGTATCTTGTGGCGAGGCCCCTGATGAAGCTGGAATAAAGCATTTGTCTCAAAGGGGCTTTAAGACAGTGGTTGATTTGAGAACCGATGAAGAACTCAGTGGATGCAAGGCCCCGCGACTCAGCCAGAGTGCAGGGCTTCGTTATATTCATTTGCCTGTAACAGGAGACGGATTGTCGGAAAACAAGTTGAGCCGGTTTTATCGGACGGTTTTCGACGAGGACAAATACCCTGTGTACGTCTATGGACAAAAAGGAATCAGGCCGGTTGCCTTGTTGTTGACTATTTCCGCCTTAAAGGAGGGCAAAAGCGTCGTCGAAATCCTGGAAGATGCCAAGGAATTGAACACCCCGGCAGAGCATGCACCAGAGCTTGTGAGGTTTGTGGAGGCCTTTTTTCATCGTCGCAAGGGACATCATGAACCCGAGGGCATTGCTACCGAGGTGATTGAGCGGTGGCTCAGGCCAAGAAATCGTGGCGTCATTCCGGGTGCGAACGGCTTGGGCAAGGTTACAGGACCATGTGGTGATACTATTGAGATATACCTAAGAATAAGAAATGACCGGATAGAACAGGCAGGTTATTTGACCAATGGCTGCCCTAATAGCGCTGCTTGCGCCTCCATGGGCGCTGAACTTGCGCAAGGAAAATCGCTGAGTGAGGCCTATGATTTGACCCACGAAGATATCGTCAGTTCCTTTAGCGACTTGCCTAAGGACGAACAGCATTGCGCAAAACTAACTATAGTGACTTTGCGCCAAGCCATTGATGGGTACTTTAGAACGGAAAAGAGAAAAAGGCCCGATGATGCTCTATCCAGTAACCGCACAGCTTGAAAAGTTTCGTGGGCGCTTCTAAGTTGTTTTCTCGGAGATGTGGGCCTTGCACTTCGAGCAGTAGCCGACCACCTCGAATTTATGACCCTCGATAGCAAAATCGTATTTCAGAGCCAGTCTCTTTTCCATCTTGCTCAAAGACCTTTCCTGAAATTCTATGGTCTTGCCGCACGTTAGACACCGAAGATGGCAGTGGTGTTGGTGGCCATAAATGTGTTCGTAGTGGAGGTGGCCGTCCTCAAAGTAGGCCTCTTGAATGAGGCCTGATTCCAATAGATACGGAATCAGGCGATATATGGAAGGTTTAGAGACCTTTTTTTTATTGCTCCTCAAGCGCAAATAGAGTTCATCCACGTCAAAATGATCGTGGGTGGCAAAGATCTCCTTGATGATGATCTCACGCTCAGGGGTGTTTCGAAGGCCCTTTTTTCGAACAAACTCCCTGAATACATCCAATTCGCTTTTTATCTGTTTTCGTACACTCATAATATATAATTTTAACAGTTTGTAAGACTTCTGTCAATAGGAAGACGCCAAAAACAAGCTCAAATACAACTCGAAATAACGAGAGCATATCGGTGACTGCGTGGACGATTGACTTTAGAGAGGCTTTCCGGTTGACGCTTCTTTTCTTTTTCTATAAGGAACAAATCATAGGTCTAAGGATTGTGACATGCATTGTTTGTATCGTCCCCTTTTTCTATCATCACAAGATGTTACGATAGTTATACCTCGAAAGGCCACAAATGACACTTCTTCGCCGGCCGTGAACATCAATAGCGGCGTTGCTCAGGCTTGCAATAGCCAGCTATTCCGCGCCTTCGCGCCTTGCTCTTGATGCTCATGACTCACCGA
>MAXP01000264.1 GCA_001751085.1 Desulfobacterales bacterium C00003060
TTGTCATTCGCAATACGGGAAACCGGGGTTTTGCGGCAGCATGCAACCAGGGAGCAAAGGGGAGTGTGGCGGATTATTTGCTGTTTCTCAACCCCGACACCCGCCTTTTTAAAGATTCGCTGGTTCAACCGCTGGTTTTTGTGGAGCGGCCAGATAATCGGCGTGTCGGCATTGTCGGCATACAGCTTGTGGATGAAAACGGCCGGATTGCCCGGACCTGCGCCCGCTTCCCAATGCCGGGCATGTTTTTCTCCAAGATGCTGGGGCTTGACAGGCTCTTCCCCCGGTATTTTCCCAGCCACTTTATGAACGAGTGGGGCCACGGGGAGACCCGTGAAGTTGACCATGTTATGGGCGCTTTTTTCCTGATCCGTAGGCAATTATTTGAAACATTGCGTGGGTTTGATGAGCGTTTTTTTGTTTATCTTGAGGACTTGGATCTTTCACGTCGTGCCTACAATGCTAGTTGGAAGACCGTTTATCTTGCTGATGCTAAAGCTTATCACAAAGGGGGGGGCACATCGGAGCAGGTAAGGGCGCTGAGGCTTTCTTATTCTTTGAGGAGCCGAATTAAATACGGGTATAAACACTTTGACCGGTTTCCCGCAACACTTCTAATGGTCAGCACTTTATTCCTTGAACCTCTTTGCAGACTTGTGCTGGCTACTTGGAGGCGGTCTGCAACAGAGGTGAAGACATTAAAGGGTTTTGGAATGCTTTGGCGATCAATTATTGATAGGAGTATGTAGACGTGGAAAGGATGATTCCTAAGGCGGAAAGTATTACGCACCTTCACCTTTTGAGTATAGTGAATACTGAAATCAGGAAAACGAAAAAGCCCTTGATTAGAATATTGGATGTTGGGTGTGGCAATGGTCACTTAATTGCTTACATGACCCAAGCATTAGTATCCCTTTGTCCTTCAACAGAATTTGAAATATATGGACTTGATGTAAATGATTCCAGTGTGCAATCTGAAAATTATTGTTTGAAGACAAATAAACTATTGTCTGAGAAATATCCAGAAGTCTCATGGAACGAAAGGATTACAATAATTACCTCTCACGATCGGTTTCCTTTTGTTGAAGGATTTTTTGATGTGATCCTCTCTAATCAGGTTCTTGAGCATGTTCATAATCATGATTTGTTCTTTAGCGAGATTAGTCGAACGCTGAAGGAGGGGGGGGTGGCTGCCCATCTTTATCCATTGAGACATTATTTTTATGAAGGCCATTTGCATCTTCCTTTAGTTCATAAGATCCTAAATTATGACATCTTGTATTCTTATATAAAGTGTCTAAGTCGTCTGGGTCTCGGAAAATTTAAGCTCCATAAAAAAACTACTGGCATTTCCCTTGCCGAATATACGAAAGCACACGCGGACTATATGTATTTTAATACTAACTACCTTTCTTATACAGAAACACTGAATTTATCTAAAAAGTATTCGCTTCGCGGATCATTTAAGTATACACAAGAATTTTATGGAAACAAACTTCGTTCCTTGCTGCGACTTAAGCCAAAGTACGCATACAAAACAAAGCGGGCAAGCCTTTTTGGCTGGGTAGCAATTTATGTACTAAAATATCTCTCCAGTGTGACGCTTTTTCTTGAAAAAGAGAATACTTACCGTAAGTATTCACAAGCCGATAAAAAATGAATATCCTCCTTCTCTCCCGCTATAGCCGCGTCGGCGCGAGCAGCAGGCTTCGCTCATACCAGTATCTTTCCTGTCTTAAAGAACATGGTATTGATGTGACGGTTTCTCCGTTGCTGGGGGATGATTATCTTGCTCGTCTCTATTCCAATAATCGAAAAGACCTTCGGTCTGTCGGTTTTTCATACCTTAGAAGGTGTTGCAGCTTGCTCAAAAGCCGCAGCTTTGATCTGCTTTGGGTCGAATATGAACTTTTCCCCTGGCTGCCGGCATGGGCGGAAATAGCGCTGTCACATTTCGGCATCCCATATATTGTTGACTATGATGATGCTATCTTTCACAGGTATGATCAAAATCCGCGTAAGGTCGTTCAAACTTTTCTCGGAAACAAAATCGCCATGATCATGCGGCATGCCGACGCAGTGGTTGTGGGAAATAACTATCTCGCGGAATATGCGGTCTGTGCCGGTGCACAGCGTGTGAAATTCATTCCTACGGTTATTGATTTGAATCGCTACAGCATAAAAGAGCGCACAAAAGCTGCCGAACTAAGAGTTGGCTGGATAGGCTCGCCTCAAACAGCTAAATATCTTAATCTCGTCAAGCCTGCCATAAGGCGGTTATATAACGAGGGAAACGTGTCATTTTCCGTGGTTGGATCAGGACAGATCGATTTGGATGGAGTTCCGATGAGTATTATCCCATGGTCAGAGGAAACAGAAGTTGACCATATTCAGGATTTTGATATAGGAATCATGCCTCTTCCGGATAGCCAGTGGGAGCAGGGGAAATGCGGATACAAACTGATACAGTATATGGCATGTGGAAAACCTGTGGTAGCTTCTCCTGTAGGCGCCAATAGAAAGATCGTAGAACATGGGGTAAATGGATTCCTGGCCGGTTCAACAGAGGAATGGCTGGAAGCCCTGACTGTTTTGCGTGATAATTCTGATTTGAGGAAAAAAATGGGCACTGCGGGCCGGAAAAAGGTGGAAAAAAGGTATTGTATTCAAGTAACTGCTCGCAGGTTGTTATCAATCCTTCAAAGTGTTGAAAAGAATTATAGCTGATGTGCGGAATTGCCGGTTTTCTGTCACCTGTATCTACTCCATTTGATTATGAGCGGCGCCTTAAGAGTATGGCCATGACAATGGTCCACCGCGGCCCTGATGACGAAGGCGTATGGTTTGACGTACAAGCTGGAATTGGGCTTGCCCACCGCCGTCTTTCCATTATTGACCTTACGCCTGAGGGCCATCAACCTATGATATCATTTTCGGGTCGGTATGTGATAACATATAATGGGGAAATTTATAATTTTGAACATATCCGAAATGAACTTGATAAAGAACATATACCGAGGCGTGGGCACTCAGATACCGAGGCACTTCTTGCCGCTATTGATGTTTGGGGACTTGAAGCCGCACTTAACCGGTTTAACGGCATGTTTGCCTTTGGGCTCTGGGACAGAAAAGAACGGATCTTGTGGCTGTGCAGAGACCGGCTGGGCATCAAACCGCTTTATTATGCGACGACAAAAAAGGGCATTGTCTTTGGATCGGAATTAAAGGCTATTAAGGCGTATCCAAATTTCGATGCTGAAATTGACAGAAATATTTTAGCTGTTTATCTACGGCACAACTGCGTCCCTGCGCCATATTCAATTTACAAAAACACATGGAAGCTCAGGCCTGGCCATATTCTAAGGATTTCAATTGATGACTTGCAAGAGGAAAAAGAACTTCCCCACTCCTATTGTTACTGGGATGCAGGAGCAATAGCGGAAGCAGGTCAGAACAACAGTTTTCAGGGTAATACGGATGAGGCAATCGAAGAGCTTGATGTAATTTTGTGCGATTCCGCCAAAAGGCGCATGGTATCCGATGTGCCCTTGGGGGCATTCCTGTCAGGAGGTATCGATTCCTCTACTGTTGTAGCACTAATGCAGGTACAAAGCAGGTTGCCTGTTAAGACCTTCTCCATAGGATCTGATGCAATAGGATATGATGAGGCCGTATATGCCAGCGAAGTTGCCAGGCATTTAGGGACAGACCATACGGAATTATATGTGAGTCCGCAGGAGGCAATGGATATTATTCCTCTGTTACCCATGGTTTATGATGAACCTTTTTCCGATTCTTCGCAGATACCTACCTTTCTGGTATCTAAATTGGCAAAGCGTGAGGTCACGGTGAGCCTTTCAGGCGATGGCGGAGATGAACTCTTTGGAGGGTACAACCGTCATTTTATGGTGCCTCAAATTTGGAAAAAAACAGGCTGGACACATCCCTTGGTTAGAACGATTGTGGCAAAATCCCTGCAAAGCATATCACCAGTTAAGTGGAACAGCCTTTTTAATAACATAAACCGTTTTTTACCTGCAAAGGTGCAATTTAACAGGGCGGGGGATAATATTCATAAATTCTCAGATACCCTGCCGATGAGGTCTCCTGAATTGATGTACCGCAGTCTCTGCTCGCACTGGAAAAATCCTGAAAATTGCACTATTGACGGGAGAGAACCGCTGACAAATATCACCAATGTTGACCTTCATGCAAATCTTGCGGATTTCAGCCACCGGATGATGTTCTTGGATTTGATAAGCTACCTGCCGGATGATATTCTTACTAAAGTTGATCGGGCCAGCATGAGCGTTAGTCTGGAGGCGAGGCTTCCCCTTCTCGATCACAGGATTGTTGAATTTGCCTGGAGCCTTCCTGTCTCCATGAAGATACGCAATGGTCAGGGAAAGTGGATTTTGCGACAGGTGCTGTACAAATATGTGCCGAGAGAACTGGTTGATCGTCCCAAAGCAGGTTTTGGAATCCCTATTGATTCATGGCTGCGGGGGCCTTTGCGTGACTGGGCTGAGGCATTGCTGGACGAGTCGAAATTGTGGCAGGAGGGTTATTTCAATCCTGATCCTATTCGGCAAAAGTGGGAAGAACATCTGGCGGGCAAAAGAAACTGGTCTTATCATCTTTGGGATGTATTGATGTTTCAGGGGTGGTTGGAAAATAATAACCTGTGAAACCCCGTATCTTATTTTTTGTAACCGAAGACTGGTATTTCTGGTCCCATCGTCTGCCCATTGCACGTGCGGTTAGAGACTCAGGGTTTGAAGTTTTGATTACAACCAGGGTTAATCACCACAAAGCGCGTATCGAAAAGGAAGGGTTTAGATTAATTCCGATCAGCCTGGAGAGAAGAAGTAAAAGCATTATAAAGGAGACCCTTAGCGTCTTAGAGATGATAAGGATTTATCGTAGAGAGAAACCTGATATAGTACATCATGTAGCTGTAAAACCTGTTTTATACGGATCATGGGCGGCCGGAATTACGGGCATTCCTACTGTAAATGCCCTTGCAGGCCTGGGTTTCATATTCGTGGCACAGGGGTGGAAGGCGTCAATTCTGAGGCGGCTTGTTTTTTTTGCCTATCGCTCGGCATTTTCAGCAGGAAATGCGGTCGGAATATTTCAAAACCCGGAAGATTTAAGATTATTTGTTGACGCGGGAATTATTAAGAGCGGGAAAGCTGTCCTGATCCGGGGTTCCGGTGTTGATACATCGCGTTTTATTCATCTTCCTGAACTGTCCGGTATTCCAACTATAGTATTGGCATCCCGTATGCTTTGGGATAAAGGCGTGGGCGAGTTTGTGGATGCAGCACGACAGCTTCGTGAAGATGGAGTAAACTGCCATGCTGTTTTAGTGGGTATTCCGGATCCGGAAAACCCGGCATCTATCCCGGAAGAGACGCTTCTTCTTTGGC
>MAXP01000265.1 GCA_001751085.1 Desulfobacterales bacterium C00003060
AGCTTGCTTGGAACCCGTAACCCGCTGTTTTTTGCTACGAGGCTATGTTGAACCCCAAAATCTTTTTCTTAAGGACTATAATCAGGACCATTTGTAGGTTCTCAGTAAGTATGGGTAACAGTCACTGGATTCCGGCTTTCGCCGGAATGACGATTCGGTCTAAATGCCGGTCATTCCCGCGAACCCTGGATCAGAGTCCAGGGCAGGCACCGGAATCCAGTGGATGGTCACAAAATATGATTCACCCAAACTTATTGAGAAGTTTCCTTAACGCTGTCTCGCTGGAGGGTTAAATGACACAGTTCGCACGTTCCGGGCTGGTTGACAACAAGTCTTCTCTAATTGCCCGGGAGGGGTATCCATTTATACTTGGATCGGCACTTGCGACTGTCGTCGTAGCTGTTTTGGGGCTAAACGTACTGGCCCTGTTTCTTTTTGCGGTTACCTTGTTTGTCTGTTTCTTCTTCAGGAATCCGGAACGGGTCATTCCGGAGGAAGAAGGGGCCGTGGTTTCTCCGGCAGACGGCAAGGTCGTGGATGTCAGTATCGTTCAGGAGTGTGATCTTGCCGTCGAGGCAATGCTTAAGGTTAGTATTTTTATGTCCGTGTTCAATGTTCACGTCAACCGAATACCTGCTACGGGCAGGGTCGCTGACATTGTTTATCATCCGGGCAAGTTCTTTTCTGCTAACCTGGACAAGGCATCCAGAGACAATGAACGAAATGCAGTATGTCTGGAGATGGACGGTGGTCGCAAGCTCATAGTGGTTCAGGTCGCGGGGCTCATTGCAAGACGGATCATTTGTAAGATACACAAGGGAGACCGTTTGAGCCGCGGGGAGCGATTTGGCATGATATGTTTCGGATCTCGCCTGGACGTTTATCTTCCGCCGGACACCGTACCCGCTGTGTCTGTAGGAAATAAGGTCATGGCCGGGTCATCGGTTCTGGGGCATCTATCATGAAGAAAAACCGTTTCAATAAATCAAGTTTGCAGCGCGGGATCTATGTCCTGCCCAACCTTTTTACCACTGCCAACCTGTTCTGCGGCTTCTATGCCATTGTGGCTGCAACCCAGGGTCTGTTCTTGAAGGGAGCCATTGCTATCATGGTAGCGGCCGTCTTTGACGGGTTGGACGGCAAGATCGCCCGGGTAACGCGGACCCAGAGCAAGTTCGGCATTGAATATGATTCCCTGTGTGATGTCATATCCTTTGGCGTCGCGCCGGGCATCCTGGTTTATCTATGGGCGCTTGAGCCTTTTGGAAGACTGGGATGGTTGGCTGCTCTTATTTTTGTAGCCTGCGGTACGCTTCGGCTGGCAAGGTTTAACACCCAGGTGGATACAAATCCCGGTAATTACTTTAATGGACTGCCTATTCCTGCGGCTGCGTTCATGATTGCCGCCACTGTTCTCCTTATCTATCGGTTCGGCGGGACAGGGCCCACCAAACATGTGACCATCTTGATCATGATCTACGTGTTATCGTTCCTGATGGTCAGCACGATCAAGTATTATGGCTTTAAAGACGCAGAGTTATTGAAGAAAATGAAGTTCAATATGCTGGTCATTGTGGTCCTGTTTTTCATCATGGTTGCGGCAGAGGCAAGTATTGCCTGCTTCATTTTTATGCTCGGTTATGTCCTTTCAGGCCCCTTTACTACCTTATGGCTTCGCAAGAAGCCCCAGGTTCAATATACTGACCACGAAAGTGTAAATGACCTACACGAAGAGTCCATATAGCCATGCCCCAAACCATTACTGAAAAAATATTGGCTGCCCATGCAGGGCGAGATACTGTGGTACCTGGCGAACTCATTAGTGTTCGCATAGATATGGCTTTGGCCAATGATATCACAGCCCCCATTGCCATCGATCAGTTTGAAAAATCACACACAGAGTCCGTGTTTGATCCCGAAAGAATAGCCTTGGTACCGGATCACTTCGTGCCCAATAAGGATGTCCAGTCCGCTATCCAGGTGCAGGCCATGCGCACTTTTGCCAGGAAATATCATATCAGGCATTTCTTTGAACTTGGTGAAATGGGGATCGAACATGCACTCCTGCCGGAACTGGGGCTGACACTGCCGGGAGACGTCGTGATTGGTGCAGACAGTCATACTTGCACTTATGGGGCGCTGGGCGCCTTTGCCACAGGTGTTGGAAGTACTGACGTAGCAGCGGCCATGATTACGGGTGAGATCTGGTTTAAGGTCCCTGAATCGATCAAGTTCACGTATCACGGGAAACTCGGAAAATGGGTAACCGGAAAGGACCTGATCCTCTACACTATCGGAGACATAGGGGTTGACGGCGCGACGTATAGAGCTATGGAATTTACGGGCGATGTAATCAATGACTTGTCCATGGCCGGTCGGATGACCATGGCCAATATGGCGATTGAGGCAGGGGCCAAGAACGGCATCATTTGCCCGGATCAAGTGACACTTGATTACATAAAGCCTCGAGCACAACGACCCTTTGAGTGCTATGTGAGTGATCCTGACGCTGTCTATGCAGAGGCAAGGACCTATGATGTTTCCGGGATCGAACCACAGGTCGCCTTTCCCTATCTTCCCGACAATACCCGGGGTATCTCAACGGTAGGAACGGTTCCCATTGATCAGGTGGTAATAGGGTCCTGCACGAACGGGCGTATCGAGGACCTTCGCCTGGCAGCCAGTGTCTTGACTGGCCAAACCATACACAAGCATGTCCGTCTCATCATAATTCCTGCTACTCCCAACATCTACCGCCAGGCGATGACCGAGGGTCTCTTGGAGGTTTTTCTGGCAGCCCGGGGCATTGTAAGCCCACCCACCTGTGGCCCCTGCCTGGGAGGCTATATGGGTGTCTTAGGACCGGGAGAGCGCGCGGTGTCTACCACCAACCGCAACTTCGTGGGTCGCATGGGACACCCCTCAAGCGAGGTCTATCTTGCCAACCCTGCCGTGGCTGCTGCATCGGCTATATTAGGAAGAATTGCGGGCCCGGAGGAAGTGTAGGAGTTGGGATTGGGGATTTCGGATTTCGGAGTGATGAGAATAGAACCTTTGAACCAGTGAACCAGTGAACGGTTACTTGAAAAGTTACAAGGATGCCGAGGAAGGAATGAAAATAGAAGGAAAAGTCTGGAAGTTTGGCAACAACATAGATACGGATGTTATTATCCCAGCCCCTTATCTGGTTACTACTGACATGGAGGAACTGGGCAGGCATTGCATGGAAGGGGCAGATGCAGCATTTGCTGAAAAGGTAGGGCAAGGGGATATGATAGTTGCAGGGAGGAATTTCGGTTGCGGCTCCTCGCGGGAGCATGCCCCTATGGCTATAAGGGGAGCCGGCATTTCATGTGTTATCGCAGAAAGCTTTGCCCGAATATTCTTCAGAAACGCCTTTAACATGGGCCTTGCGATTCTTGAAGCTCCCGGAGTCGTCCAGGGTATACATGAGGGGGACCTGGTCTCGGTAAACCAGGATACGGGCGAGATTATGGACCTTACAAATGGAGAACGTTTCTTGGCGAACTCCCTACCGCCATTCATGCAGGAGCTGATTCAGGCAGGCGGGCTTATGTCGTATGTGATGCAAAAAAGGCAGGGGTAGGTTAAAATAAACGCGAGAGCCAGCCCAAAGGTTTTTGCGGGGAGCCACTATGGACAGAAAATATGATATTGCCGTGATTCCGGGCGACGGCACAGGCCCCGAAGTGATCGCAGAGGGGCTAAAGGTTGTTGATGCAGTCTCCCACAAATACGGGTTTGGGGTTTTTTTTCATCCTTACGATCTGGGTGGCGAACAGTACATGAGGACAGGGGAAGCCCTTCCGGAGGCAGTCTTTGAGTCGATAAAGACGCGCAATGCAATCTATCTCGGTGCAATCGGTCATCCTGATGTGCCACCTGGTGTACTGGAGAAAGGGATCCTTTTAAGACTTCGGTTTGAGCTGGATCAGTACGTTAATCTGCGTCCTGTAAAACTCTATGCCGGTGTGGAGATCCCTTTGAAGGATAAAGGGCCTGATGACATTGACTTGGTGATCATTCGGGAAAACACCGAAGGCCTGTATGCAGGAGCAGGGGGATACCTGAGGCGGGGCACGCCCCAGGAGGTGGCTATCCAGGAATCGATCAACACCAGGATGGGGGTGGAACGCTGCATCCGGTATGCGTTCGAGCTTTGCAGAGAGCGCAATCGCGCCAAGAAATTGACTTTGTGCGGCAAGACCAATGTCTTGACCTATGCCTTTGATCTGTGGGAACGCACGTTCAAGGAAGTGGCGCAGGCCTATCCTGATATTGAGATTGACTATGTGCATGTGGATGCATTGTGTATGTGGCTTGTCAAAAACCCGGAAGTCTTTGATGTAATCGTCACTGATAATATGTTTGGTGATATTATTACCGACCTCGCAGCCATTCTACAAGGTGGAATGGGGATGGCAGCAGGGGCCAATATTAACCCTGAAGGGATCTCCATGTTTGAGCCCATTGGTGGCTCGGCGCCGAAATACGCAGGACAAAACATCGTTAACCCTATAGCAGCCATCTTGGCCGCACAGCTTATGCTCGACACATTCGGGGAGACTGATGCAGCACGCATGATCGAAAAGGCCGTGACAAAGGTCTTGGCGGAGGACCTGAAAGGTGTGGCGGCAGGCTGTATGGGATGTTCTACGTCAGACGTTGGGGACTTGATCGTCGAATTCATACAAGCATCGTGATGAGTTTGGAGTTCGGGGTTGATATAGATTTCAAGATAATGTTTTTGGGGTATAGGGCTGGGTCAAGAATAACTTGGTAGAATTGGCGCTCAGATTTGGGTTAGATTTGGTCGATCCGATCGAACAAAA
>MAXP01000266.1 GCA_001751085.1 Desulfobacterales bacterium C00003060
ACGACCTGCTGGAGAATCAGGACTTTTCTCGTTGCCAGGAACTTGTGAGGCAAAAGCGATTTCCCTGGGAACAGGAAGCTTGTCCTGATTTTGACCCTGTGGATATTACTGATGAAGATGTGCCTTTTTCGCCTGAGTTGAGCAGCGCCATTGGGCAACTGTCCAAGGACGGAAAGCTGACAGCGGAAACGCTTGAACAGGCCATCCTTGAAGATGTCATCCAAAATATTGATTGGGCCAACATGCCTGTGGAGCAATACGTAGAAAGACTGAATAATGCGAAGACCCTAAAGGCGCGTGAAGAAGCCGTGAAAAAATTTGGAGTCCTGGTCACTCACGAAAATCGAGCTGCCTTTGATGCTCTTTATGGCTACCTCAAGGATCTGCCCCCTCCGACGACAGTGGAACAGACTCATTTCAGAATCGCCATTCTCAGAGAAATCAAGCACACCCGCGAATTTGAACCGGAGCTTGCGGGACTCTTGGTGGAAGACCTTTTCCGGACCCCATCCAACAATACAACACGGAGTTGGTACACTGCAGTATTCCGCTTCTTTGAAAGATCGTCATTGGATATTGCGCAAAAGGCACTCTTGCCAATGCTGGATTCGCCTCAATTTTCCTATCGCATCAAGAATCGGGTCAAAGGAATCCTGAGCCGGCTGGAGTATGAGCAGGAAGGATATTGGTACCCACAATTTGTCATATGAACCGGCACAGCTTACCTCCTCTTCTTGTTTTTTAAGCACTCAGGTACACACACAGAATGCTATGGGGGATCTGGTCTACTGCCAAACATACCAAAACCGATATATGCAATGATCACTCCCCCCACTATCTTGAACACATCAATGGATATGCCGAATACCTGGAGGATATATTTTCCCAGCAAGGCTGCCGGTATTTCCCAACTCAGAATTCACAGCACGGGCCCGAACATGGCAATGGAGTTATTCCAGAGCCTACGGCGCCAGGTCCAGCGCTCCACCATTTCGACGGTGATCGGTTTGGATTTGGCGATGTAGCTTTCCTGCCGTTGACGCATGTCGGTAGTGAGCGACCGGTCATAGAACAAGATGTTGTTCTCGTAATCGAGTTCGAAGCTTCGGCGGTCCATGTTGGCGGAACCGATCAGCGTTACTTCCCCGTCAAGGGTCAGGGACTTGGTGTGCAATAGTCCGTCCTGGTATTCGAAGATTCGGACTCCGGCAGCGATCAGGTCGCCGTAATAACTTCGACTTGCCGCACCGACGATCCATGAGTCGTTCCTCGCCGGGAAAATGATGGCGGTATCGACCCCGCGGCGGGCACTCGCGCACAGCCCAGACTGCATGGGCTCGTCGGGAACGTAGTACGGCGTCGAGATGACCAACTCACGGCGGGCGGTATACATCAGCGACTCGAACATCTCGGGCATGGCGGAGTAGCGAACTGTCGGCCCGGTCCCGATCACCTGTGCCGGCAGCCCGGGCTGAGTCGGCGGGATGGGCTGCCTTAGCAGATCGCTGATATCTTCGCCCGTTTCGATCTCCCAGTCGCTGGCGAACAGGTATTGGTTCTGGCGTGCAATCGGCCCCTCGAAGCGCATCATGGCGTCCACCCACGGAGCATACTTAGCCTTGATACGAAACTCCGGGTCAGCACAGTTCTGGCTCCCGCAATAAGTGATGAGATTATCTATGACGACCGTTTTGCGGTGATTGCGCAGGTCGATACGACCCTTCAGAGGCCGCAACAGCGGATTGCCGATCGGCAAGGCGCTGGCGAGGCGGACGCCCGCTTCACGCATGGCCTGCCAGTGTTCCGACTCGATTATGATGCGCGAGCCCAGACCATCCGCCATGGCCCGGCAGGTGACACCGTGTGCAGCAGCCCGCTTCAGCGCCTCCACCACCCTGCAACCGTTGTTGTCCGGCAGCCAGATGTAGAACAGCAGGTGGACGTGGTCTTTTGCGGCATCGATGTCGGCCACCATGGAGGCGATGGTCGCGTTCGAATCCTGCATCAAGTGCGCCCGGTTGCCTCCGATGGGGTCGAAGCCGTTGACCGTCTTTCCGACTTGAAACAGATGCGCGTAGCGTTGTGGCATATCGACCTGCAAATTCGTCGCGTCCGCTCCTACAGCGTCGGCCAAATCCGGCAGCCGCGAGAGGACTCCGCGCATCCGCTCCACGCGGCGTCGGCCGATGTTCGTTTCACCCAACAGGATGTAAGCCAGGATGCCCAGCACCGGGAAGGTGATGATGACCACGACCCAGGCGATCCGCGAAGCCGGCTCCCGATGAGGTCGCAGCAGCACCCTCACGATGAGCGCGATCTGGATAAGAACGTGCAGGGCAAAGAACATGGCCGCCATAAGTGGACTTTCACTCATTAGTCAACCTTTCTCGTTTCGTTTTCATCTGTATCATATGTAGGCCTGCACGCCCAGGATGTAGGCATAGTCTTCCCGCCAGTCCGCGGATTTTTCAGCCGTTTGACCAGCCGGGTCAGCAGTGATACGGCGTAAAGGGGCAGATTGCATATTTTGTCGTCCTTTTTGAAATTAAGCAGATTGGTTCGTGCAAGCAGGGAAGGTTTGAATTGCAAATCATAGGACTTCAGGCTTTTGCTCTTGGGATTGATGCCGGCTTTAACCTCCAGTGGACAAATTCGGTCTCGGAATTCACAAAGAAAGTCAAGCTCGGCCTTTCCGCCTTTACTGCGCCAGTAGTAGAGGGGTTGAGGGATATCCGAAACCAGGTGTTGAGCGACATAATTCTCAACAAAAGCGCCCTCATATTCGTTGAAAAGCCGCTCTCCTTGTGCCAGCAACTCAACGGGTGACCTGGCTATAGCCCATAGCAAGCCCACATCCAGGGCATATACTTTGAAACAACCTGTGTCTGCATAATACTTGAGGGGATGTTTCGCGGTTTCAACCGCATACGCCCGATGGATGAGTCCTGCATTTCTTTTCGATTTTTTATGTTGCCACATGCAAGTTCGCCTATAATATGACTGTGGCAAACCACATCACCATCGAAAAGCAGTTCTTCTAAATGCTGATCGCCATCTCGGAGGTGATTGACCCAAACTGAAGTATCAACAAGAACCATGATTATTTTTTTGTTGATCTGCGTCTGGGGATGGAATGTAACTCCTTTTCTGTGCCACCAAGCCTTGCAAGTCGCTTACTGCTTTCTCGTGCAATTAGAGCTTCGAGGCCAAGTCGCACCAAAGAAGTTTTTTCTTTGATACCTGTTAACAGAGAAGCTTTTTCCAAAATTTGATCATCTATGTTCAGTGTTGTTCTCATATGTACAATGATTCATCATTCATGCATACATGTCAACCGTGTATTCATATTTTTTTATTGGCAAACGGGCAAGGTTGTGCGGCATTCTTGCCGCGACCAACGACCACGGGTACCATATTTTCCGGCTTCAAAATTGGCTTTACATCTATCCATATTTTGCGTAAAATGGAGAACATGATGTCCGTTTTTAAAGAAAGAGAGATCGCCGATTTTGCCTTTTCAGATGAGTGGCTGGGCAACACCATGCTTTTCATTGCCGGTCCGCGCCAGTGCGGGAAGACCTCGTTGGCCCGCAACTTCCTGGAAAAAAAAGGTTGTTCGTCTTTGTATTACAATTGGGATATTGAAAAAATCAGGAGCAGGTATCGAAAGGATCCGGATTTTTTTGTCAAAGAGGCATCGCGGTTAGGATTTGAAAAACCCTGATTCTAACGGATTCTGTGGGATAATAATTTCAACAAGTTGCGGTAATAAAGCGTAACTTCTCAATAACTCAGGGGAAGATGTC
>MAXP01000267.1 GCA_001751085.1 Desulfobacterales bacterium C00003060
TCTCGACCGAAGGCACGTGTGCTGCTTTTTACAATTACCATGCATGAACTTTCTATTGCCCAATGTCTTCTCAATCTCGTCCAAGACGAAAGCAAAAAACACGGGGTTTCCAAGGTCACCCGTGTGTGTCTTCGGATAGGCAGGCTAACTGCCATTGCCCCTGAGGCCCTGACCTTTTGTTTTGAGGTGATTTCAGAGAGTACTATAGCTGAAGGGGCCGCGATTGACATAGAGGTTGTGCCTGCCAGGGGACGATGTCAGAATTGCAACGCAGATTTTGAAGTGGACGACTCGTTTCTTGTGTGCCCCACATGCAAGCGAATTGCCAGTGAAATCATCTCTGGAAGAGAGCTTGAAATAGTCCATATTGAGGTAGAGTGAGGAGTAGTATGTAGTAATTCAATTTTGGTTTTTCCCGCAGAATCTCAATTGCCAAAACAAGCAAGTGCGGAGCGCAACAGAACGGTTTTGCCATGAGCATAGAAAAAATTCTTCTGGATCACGGAAGTGGAGGGAAGGCGTCTCAGAGCCTGATTGCCGAACTTTTCCTCCCTCATTTCCAAAACCCTATCCTTGCGTCGCTTGATGACAGCGCCGTGTTTGATATCAAAGAAGATCGTATTGCCTTTTCGACAGACACTTATGTTGTCGATCCGATCTTTTTCCCAGGTGGAAACATCGGAGACCTTGCCATCAACGGAACTGTGAATGATCTTGCCATGTGCGGGGCAACCCCGCTGTACCTGAGCGCAGGATTGATCATCGAAGAAGGCTTTTCCGCACTTGAGCTGAAAAGAATACTCAAGGCAATGGGAGAGGCGGCGAGAAAGGCTGATGTCCTGATTGTCACGGGTGATACCAAAGTCGTGCCGCGCGGGGCAGCAGATAAGATATTTGTCAACACATCCGGGGTCGGATGCATCCCTCAAGGGGTAAATATTTCCGGGCATAATGCTTGTCCTAATGACAAGGTTATAATCAGCGGAACCATTGCCGAGCATGGTATCACAATATTGACCCAAAGGGAGGGGATGACATTTGAGTCCCGGATCAAAAGCGATACTGCCCCCCTGAACCACATGGTATGCGAGATGATAGCTCAAAACGACCATATTCATGCCCTGCGGGATCCAACCCGCGGGGGGGTAGGGACCGTACTGAACGAGATCGCCACCCAATCAAACGTGGGAATAAGGATCTATGAGGAGGCCCTGCCGATTCGTAAGGAAGTCTCGGCAATCTGTGAACTCTTGGGATTTGATCCTCTCTATATTGCCAATGAGGGGAAACTCATAGCCTTTGTGGGACCTGACGTCGCGGAAAAGGTACTGGAGACAATGAAGGCGAACGAATACGGAAAAGACGCTTCCATCATAGGGGAAGTTGTTGACGATTCGCCCGGCAGGGTCTTCATGAAAACGCGCATAGGTGGGACTCGAATCGTGGGCATGCTTACAGGAGAGCAGCTTCCCCGCATCTGCTGACCTCGTTAGAGGAGTGGTCCGAAGAGCCGGGCTGTATTTTCAAAGAAACGTTCCCTGGCAGACCGCTTTTGCCGGGATTGGAGGTCGACTGATTGTGTGTCTTCTGCGTATCGTAGTTGAAGTGCCCGGAGTCGGGCCCCAAAATCCGGGTCATAGACAGAGAGGGTTACTTCAAAATCAAGCCAGAAGCTGCGTGGATCCAGATTAACCGTTCCAAACAAAGCGATTTCGCCGTCGACTGTGATACTTTTGGTGTGCAGGAGGCCTCCTTGAAAGCAGATAATCCGCACCCCCGCCGTCAGCAGATCGTCGAAATACGATCGGCAGGCATAACGCACCAGCATCGAATCTATTTTTTCGGGCAAGATAATTGTGACGTTTACTCCGCGTTTTGTCGCCGACAGCAAAGCGGTTAGAAGTGATTCGTCAGGGACGAAATAAGGGGTTGTCATAATCAGTTCGCTGTGCGCGGCATAGATGGACGCAAGAAGCAGTTGATGAGTTGTATCGCTTTTAGAGCCGGGCCCCGATGGGACAGTCTGAACATTTGCTGAACCCACTTGAGGCGCCGTTTTGAGGTTGCGGGTTTCCATAAGGGCCTTGATATCCTGTCCGGTCTCAACCACCCAGTCCCACAAGAATAACGCGCCGAGCGCCTGGACAGCCGGACCTTCAATTCGAACCATTGCGTCAACCCACTGTCCAACCCCTGCCTTTTGTTTAAAGTAACGGGGATCCACAAGATTAAGGCTGCCGGTATAAGCGATTTCGCCATCGATGACAACAATCTTGCGGTGGAGGCGCAGGTCAAGCCGGACAAAGAACATCCGCACCGGCCCCACCGGAAGCGCGGCGA
>MAXP01000268.1:0-7725 GCA_001751085.1 Desulfobacterales bacterium C00003060
GCGGCTATTGATGTTCATGGCCGGCGAAAAAGTGTCATTTGTGGCCTTTCGAGGTATAAGTTAGCGCTTATGGAAAAGTGTCCCGCTTTAAGTTGGTAGCCCAATCTGACAGCCAGCGATGAGAAAAAAACCTTGAGACTTCTCGGATTGAGCATAAAGTGAATAGTCTTCATTCGTGCGATGGAAAGTCCAGTTGCCAATAGATTCAGTTCTATTCCCGCTTTGGTTGCCAGCGTAACCGGCAAGGCGATGAAACCAATTTTCTTTTGCCGTCTCGGTCAGAAGCAGGAGGGCTGTAAAGGCATCCTCTTGTTGACAACGAGCTGCCTCGGCCCTGAAATTTTCAAGAGCGGAATCCAGAAAGGTTTCCAAATCAAAGCAGTCATAAATGTGAACATGGGCATCTACAAAGATCATTGGTAACTACTCAGGGGCAGAGGGCAAAGCGCATAGCGATTGATATGTTCGAAACGTTTAATCGCAACGCTTGTTCTAATTGTTGTTTCATTTTTTAGACAGGATTTACCTCAGTACGATCTACGAATCTATGCAACTTTTCGAGATTTTCTTTGGCCTTCTGAGATGCCTTTGCGCCATAATCCAACTCTGCTACCACTAAAGTACTCAAGGCGATTTTGTCGATCTCTGCCTGTATTCTTTTTAGTACTGCCTTATTACCATTGAAAAAGGCTATTACCACATTGGTATCCAATAGGATCATTCGAACATAACCTCTCGGCCGATATTGTGGTGCCGTTCCTGCTCCAACTCCTCAAAAATGGACGTGATGGTTGGGTCATCGGACCAGCCTCCAGATAACTCTGAAACGATCTTCAGCTTTTCTTTGGTCTTCAGTAAAGGCTCGATCTTTACGATAATCCGTGTCCCGTCCGGCAGACGCAGTTTCTTTGGGAGTCGAATCCAACCCTTTTCTATCTTACTTTTGACTGTAATCGTCATTAATGCCTCCGCATATGTATAATCATTTAATTGAGGCGAAAATAGGGGACGTTGCAACTATTCCACTTTTTTTGGACAGGACTGATACCATGCCCTACCACTCAAAACTCTGAACCACCAACACACTTCTGTCCTGTGCCTTCTTCATAAATCCCTTGGTCGCATAATGGGTTAGTGGCGTCCTGTCCGTTCTTCCGCGCCATGCCACACCAGCCTGGTTCTTTTTGAATACGCTCTCTAATTTCTGGCTCTCTGGTATTTTGCGTTACAGTCATTGCTAATAAAAATAGCAAGTTATAGATATTATCCACATCACTAATGGCACATAATTTACAACTATTTGCAGCCTTCATTCAGCTACACAAGCTCTAACCTTTTAGAATGACCAAGCTGCGGCGTATAGTGGGTGCAAAAAAGGCGTTTTTGCGGTTTTGTATGTGTGACTAACCTGTTGTTTTTCAAGAGAAACATGTGTAACGCGAAATACCAGAGAGCCTTAAGTTTTTACCCATTTTTTTAAGCGAATGATAAGTGATGAAGGGCAGTTAAAAAAGAAACCGTGTCTCACGTCTCATTGACACAGAGGGATGAGGCGGGGTTCGGTGGTCACCGCCAAGGATGGGTTCAGTGCGCACCGGCGGTGACGGTGATTTCATCTTAAAGTGCCAGTTCTACCCCCAAAAAGACTGTTCTAAGCCCAAAAAAGGACTACTTTTTGAGACTATCTATTAGGATCTCAATAGATTAGCTTGGTCCGACCCCGTTGAGTTGCGCTGGTCCGACCCCGTTGAGTTGCGCCCCGTTGAGTTGCGGCTGAATCCTTCGCTACCTCTTCCCAGTTCTCTTCGCATACTACTATCCAAGTGAAATGCTGTTTTCGATATAGCGACGAAATTTCTTTTTCTTTATCAAGTTCCAAACTAGATGAATCAGAGCGCTTTCGATTTGGTGAACATCAATGCTGACCACAATAGGATGTGTGTAATCGTAACCAAATTACAAGATAGAGTATAGGTTGTAATCTCTGATTCATGTCTCCGCTCTATTACAGACCTGTCGACTCAACGACTCAACTATTTGACAATCTCTGTATTGGGGAATCACTAACGCTCCACCCGCATAGCGGGTGGCTTGAGGAAGGCCCCTAAAAGGGGCCAATAAATGATTCGTTTTATTAAGCTTGAAATTTGAATATCGAAGCACTAAATTCGAAACAATATCTAATGACCCAAACGTTTCCCCTGTATGTGGGGGGGCCCTTAGGTTTTTTGATGTTTGAAATTCTTGAACATTCGTATTTCGGATTTGTTTCGGCCCGCCCTGGCGCGACTTGTCAGCGTCATGAGGCTCACGACTCGAGATCTTGATCATGAACTGCTTTCTTGATGTTCCGTCCGGAAATCAGGTCTGGGCCAGGGATTTCGATATTCGGATTTCGTATTTACCGTTTCTTATGACCGCCTGACCGGCAGAGCCTATTTGTTAAGTGGTTATCATTATTTGAATTGATATGGTTTGCATAAAAATTGGACACTTGATGTAGTTGAAGCTCTAATATACTGATTTAACATGCTTATTTTCCGACTCAACAACTCAACTATTTGACGCTCTCTTATTTACTAATGGATGTTCCTCCTTATAGGAGATCTTGGTCAAGGCAACGATTTCACAGACACGAGAATCATGGCTCTTAACAATTTCCGCTACAAAGTAGAAAGGCTATTGTCCCTTGCTGACGTTAAAGTCGACGGCGACCGCCCTTGGGATCTTCAGGTTCATAACGATGACCTGTATGCAAGAATACTGGCGAAGGGATCGTTGGGTTTGGGCGAGTCTTATATGGACGGCTGGTGGGACTGCAACAGACTTGAGGAATTTTTCAATAGAATTTTTCGGGCCAAATTGGATGAGAGAGGCAAACCATGGTCGGTGCTTTTCGGTATCCTTAAGGCTAAATTGTTCAACTTTCAGAAACCTTCACGTGCCTCTCAAATTGGGCGGCACCATTATGATATTGGCAATAACCTTTACCGGCATATGCTTGGCGAGCGCTTAATCTATAGCTGCGGCTACTGGAAAAATGCATCCACTCTGGACCAAGCGCAGGAGGCCAAGCTTGACTTGGTCTGCCGAAAATTGGACCTTCAGGCGGGAATGCATGTCTTGGATATCGGTTGCGGCTGGGGAGGGACGGCCAAATTTGTTGCTGAGCGTTACCAGGTTGAAGTAGTCGGCATAACCGTTTCTGAAGAACAGGCAAGGTTCGGAAAGGAACTCTGCCAAGGTCTTCCGGTTGAGATCCGCTTACAAGACTACCGTGGCTTGGAAGGTGCTTTCGACCGTATTCTTTCCCTTGGCACGTTCGAACACGTCGGTTATAAGAATTACGTCACCTTTATGCGTGCCGTCAACAGCTACTTAAAGGATGGGGGGCTATTTCTGTTGCATACGATTGGTGGAAACCGCTCGGTTACCAGGATCGACCCCTGGATAGAGCGTTACATCTTTCCTAATTCCATGCTGCCCTCCGCAAGGCAGATCTGCGGCGCTGCGGAAGGCTTGTTTATTCTTGAAGACTGGCATAGTTTTGGTGCCGATTACGATAAGACCCTTATGCACTGGTTTCGGAATTTCCATAATAATTGGGGTCCCCTTAAGGAAGAATATGACGAGCGATTCTACCGGATGTGGAAGTATTATCTGCTATCATGCGCCGGGTCGTTCCGTGCAAGGATAAACCAGTTGTGGCAGATAGTTTTCCCCCCCGAGGCATACCGGGCGGTTACCCGGCTCCGCGGTGAAACATAAATGTAACCTATTGCTGACCAACGTAGAGAGCCATCATATTATGCAGACAGGATAAAATGAGCACTTTAACATTAAGGCAAAGGCTTCCATGATGGCCTTGGGGATAAAATTGCTGCGCGATTTTGTATAATGCGGTTACGTCGCGTCAAAATGGAGATTTCTATACGATTGAGTTCTAGATGAAGTTTATGGTTTGATCTTAGACGCTTTCCCATACAATAGGCAGCCAGCTTAGGTAACTCTTCTTATTGCAGATTTATTCAATAGAAATAATGGTTTGCAAAATATTTTTTTTATGGTATGATAAAAAATTGTTAGCCTGTAGGGTATCCTTCATGAGAGCCAAAAGTAGTTTACACTTATCTGAAACTTAGCAAAGTGTTTGACTTGCAACTGGTACTCTTCTAAATATGTTCGGGCAAACGGACCTGTAAACAGAATATCCGGACTTTTTGAGATAGGAGTTATGGCAGGAATTCATGAATCAATTGAATCAGCAAAAAACAGCAAAATGTCCATCTTGCGGCAAAAAAATCCTAAATGAAGCCATAGAATGTGAGCATTGTGGTAAAAGGTTTACGGAGAAAACCAGCGGTCAGCAAACCGCGG
Source organism: Desulfobacterales bacterium C00003060 (assembly GCA_001751085.1). Lineage (GTDB taxonomy): Bacteria > Desulfobacterota > Desulfobacteria > Desulfobacterales. The sequence continues at coordinate 4,378 of MAXP01000268.1, forward strand.
ATATTGAGACAGTGCCTCAAGTGCGCCCATGGGCGCGGTTTCTGGCACGGATGTTTGACCTTGCTCTTGCCGGTGTCGTCTTTGTTCCCATTGCACCCTCAGTCCTTTATGGGCGGGAAACTCTTTTGGGTATGCTCATTGTGTTTGCCTGGGTGTTCATCGAGGCTGCACTATTGTCAACTTGGGGCACTACACCCGGCAAGTGGCTCTTTAGAATCACGTTACGAGATTCGGCGGGACGAGTACTAACAGGCTCCAATGCTCTTAAACGCAGTTTTTCGGTTTGGTTGAGGGGGCTTGGAATTGGTTTTCCCTTTGCCTCGATCGTTACTCTAAGCATTGCATACTTGAACTCTTCAGAAGACGGGGGCACCTCTTGGGACCGCGACGGTGATTATGTAGTGTCATATGAAGAAGTCAGTACCCCAAGATATGTGCTGACAGGTTTCTTATTCACTGCATTTTCGGTCTTAATAGTTCTTGGTCACACTGTTGAGGAACCTCAAATCGTCACTGCAGAGCGGAAACAGGTGCAACCGGGCTTGCAGAAAGCCATCCCGGATATTCCTGAAGATGTTGATTTGTTTACGGCGGATGATTGGTTCAAGAAAGGATTGGGATGTCTTGAAGCTCAAAATTATGAGGAAGCTGTTTCTGCCTGCACCAAAGCCATAGAATTGAACCCACAGTTTCCAAAGGCTTATTTGTGCCGCGGGAAGAGTCATGAAATCCTGGGGAACGATCAAGAGGCGATTGATGATTTTACCAGAGCCATAGATCTGGAGCCGGAAGATGCAGAGGCTTGTGCCGATCGTGGGACCGCTTATAATAGGTTAGGTGACTACCAAGAGGCGATTGATGATTTTACCAGAGCCATAGATCTGGAGCCGGAAGGTGCAGAGGCTTATGCCGATCGTGGGACCGCTTATTGTAGCTTGGGTAACTATCAAGAGGCGATGAAGGATTTTTCCAAAGCTATAGAGTTGGAACCAGAGTATCAAAAGGCTTATGTCAATCGTGGGTTGGCCTATTACGAGTTGGGTGACGATCAACATGCGGTAGACGACTTCAATAGAGCCATAGAGCTGAAGCCGCGAGGTGCAGTGGCTTATCATGGTCGTGGAGACGCTTATCGCAGGTTAGGTGACTGCAAAGAGGCGATGAAGGACTTTTCCAAAGCCATAGAACTTGATCCACGCTTAGCAGAGGCTTATGTCAATCGTGGATTGGCTCATGATGAGCTATCCAACTATCAAGAAGCGATTGAGGACTTCAATAAAGCCATTGACTTGGAGCCTGAATATGAAGTGGCTTATCAAGGTCGCGGGAAGGCCTATATTAGCTTATCCAACTATCAAAAGGCGACAAAAACGCTCAAAAATGGTGTGGGACTGAAGCCACAAGGTCAAGATACAACGGCTTATCCGACCCGTAGGTGGGCCTATGGCCGGTTGCACAACTATCAACAGGCAATGAAGGATTACACCAAAGCCATAGAATTGAATCCACAAGCTGCAGGGTATTATTACAATCGCGGGGAAGCTTGCCGTGAGCTAGGCAACTATCAACAGGCAATAAAGGATTACACCAAAGCAGTAGAGTTAGGGTCGGAAAATGCATACACCTATCACAATCGTGGCAACGCTTATTATAGGTTGGGCAATGACAAAGATGCGATTGAGGATTTCAATAAGGCCATTGACTTGGAGCCGGAAGATGCAGTGACTTATGGCGATCGTGGCAACGCTTATTACAGATCAGGTGAGTTCCAGGAAGCGATCAACGATTTCAATAAAATGATAGAGTTGGAGCCACAATATGCAGTGGCCTATCACGGTCGTGGGGACGCCTATGTTATGTTAGGAGACTACCAAGAAGCGATTAACGATTTCAATGAAGCGATAAACCTGGATTCACTGAATGCAGCGGCCTATTATGGTCGTGGGTGGGCTTATGAAAAGTTGGGTGACCATCAGAAAGGAATCAGAGATTGTAAGGTGTCTGCCCGATTCGGCGACAAACGGGCACAAAGATTCCTGAGGGAAAATGAGCTCGACTGGTAGACACTGGCCATGCCCTTTGGCTTTTCGAGGCATGATCTGTGTGTCAATCTGTGGGGTTGCTTGTGCAACAGGAGGTCTGCCATGCAAGAATACACGATTCATCCGTTAGTAGTTGGGGCCAATGAAACAGACCAGGGCATCATGACCTACCTTCGTGATTACGGGACAAGGATATGGATTCCTATCTATGTCTTTTATGTCGAGGGTGGTGACAAGAAGATCCTGGTCGACACAGGCCTTGAACAGTTTGTGGTCCCTGACGAAGTGGGGAAGACCTATGGTTTTGAGATCCTCGAATTTGAAGGGGCTCTTGCCACTGTAGGGCTTAAGCCCGAAGAGATCGATGTGATTATTCACACCCACCTTCATAATGATCACTGCGAAAACGATTACAAATGCTCCAATGCCAAGGTTTATGTCCAGAAGGCAGAAATGGATTTTTTCAGGAATCCCCATCCCATTGACCACAGATATTACCCGGACGTACTGGATGGGGTTGATGTCATGGAGGTGGAAGGGGATGTGAATATTATAGATGGGATTGATGTGATTCTTAGCCCGGGGCACACAGTTGGCGGTCAATCGGTCGCCATAAACACCGTAAAAGGAAAGGCCATTATCACCGGATTTTGCTGCAACGACAAGAACTTTCCTGCCACCGGGCCTGCCATCGCGTCCGGGGTGCACATCAATGCCATGGATGCCTACGATAGTGCCCAAAAAATTAAGGAGATGGCTGACATCCTGATTCCCTTACATGATCTTTCTGTCGGACGAATGAAGACCATCCCTTAGCTGGTCTGTTTGTAACCGGTACTTTTCCAAGAACCGCTTTTAGCCCACAGCTTTCGCAGATTACATGGCAAACGATCCCTGCAGTTTACTGCGGGGGTCTTCAACAAGTGCGGGCCATGTCAACAAGTCAGGTGGAAGCCGGCGACAACCTTCTTTCCCTGTTCAGAGAGCCGGTTGTAGGTGGTGCAAGCTGATTCAGTTTTCTCAACTATCACTTTAGCTCCCCGACTTTCAAAGGCAGTCTTTACGGTCTCGGAAACGCGCATGCATCCATACGCCCCTGCGCCAAATATGCAGACCTCAGCATCCGCATTGAGTAGATCCTCAACATCCTCCATCTCCACAAGGTGACCCTGTGAGCGCCACCAATCCGGCACCACTCTCTCACCGATTAGCTTAATGTCTTTCCGGTAAACCTTTTCGTCTATTTCGATGTGACCAAAACGGTATTCTTGAATCTTCATGGTACGTATTTGTAATGCCTCCCGTC
>MAXP01000268.1:7775-9284 GCA_001751085.1 Desulfobacterales bacterium C00003060
CCCTTTTTTTCAAAGATGCTCTTTACGCTTTCGATAACGAACTTCAAGGACAGCATTCCGGTCTTTTGGACCAAGGCACCGATCATAACCATGTTTGCGCCCCGTGGGTTGCCTAGTCTATTGGCGATGCTGGTAGCCGGCAAACACACGATTTGTATGTCCTGTCGTTTGGGCCGGAGATCTACCATGTCACTGTTAAGGAAAACTGTGCCGCCTGTCTTGACCCTTCCCTCAAACCTCAAAAGAGAAGGCGCATTCATGAATACTGCAAAGTCCATAAACGATGCGACTGGAGAGGCGATTGGCTCATCGCTTACAACGACGGTGCAATTGGCTGTGCCGCCACGCACTTCAGCCCCATAGGATGGAAGGAAGGTCACATGCTTGTCCTCCTGCATACCAGAGGCTGCAAGCACATACCCCATCATCAGGACACCCTGCCCCCCAAAACCGGAAAAAATAGTCTTTTTTGTCATGCCCATAAGCGTCGCTTGTGTTGTTCAGTCAATTACTCTCTTTCGTCGTATCCTTGATTACCCCAAGGGGATAAGTCTTCACAACCTCTTCTTCGACCCACTTGCAGGCCTCCACTGGTGAGAGCTTCCAGTTAACTGGACACTGAGACAATACCTCGACCAGGGCAAAACCAAGGTTATCGATTTGTGCCTGAAAGGCTTTTCGAATGGCCTTTTTGGTCTTGATGATATTTTTCGGCGATGTTACGGCCGTTCTTTCAATGTAAACAGTGCCGCGTGCCAGGGCTAACATCCGGCTGAGGTCCAAGGCGTATCCGTCCCGAAGTGCTATCCTCCCCCCAGGCGTCGTGGTGGTAGTTTGCCCCAAGACCGTAGTGGGTGCCATCTGGCCTCCCGTCATTCCGTATACTCCATTGTTCACAAAGATTACGGTAAGGCGCTCCCCACGGTTGGCCGCATGAATGGTTTCAGCCGTTCCAATGGCGGCAAGATCCCCATCTCCTTGATAGGTAAACACGATCAGGTCCGGGTAGACCCGCTTTATCCCTGTTGCCACGGCAATAGCCCGCCCATGGGGGGCCTCCCCCATGTCCACGTCGATGTAATTGTAGGCAAGCACAGCACATCCGGCAGGCGGCACACCCACGGACTTGCCACGTATCCCGAGTTCATCAATCACTTCAGCTACCAGCCGATGAATGATGCTGTGGCCGCAACCCGGACAATAGTGAAAGATATTGTCTTTTAGGGCCTCGGGCCTTTTGAATACCTGTTTTGCCATAGGATTCCTCTATTATACCTCGAAAGGCCACAAATGACACTTTTTCGCCGGCCATGAACATCAATAGCCGTGTNNGCCTTGCTCTTGATGCTCATGACTCACCGAGAAAATCACCATTTATGACCTTCCGAGGTATGGTCCTCCAGTTTATGCTTTTGCATCAGCCTGGTTATGACGTCTGCAATCTCATGGGGTGTGGAAATGATCCCTCCGGGTCTGCCGTGGAAGTGCACCATAGCTTGCTCGCTGACG
>MAXP01000268.1:9397-11221 GCA_001751085.1 Desulfobacterales bacterium C00003060
TTAATAGCGCCTTTGGCAATGCGAGCTGCCGTACCAAAGGCAACTACGGCAAGAACGGCATCGTCAAGAAGGTAGGATTCATGCTCGGATTCATGTTCGCAAATGGCGGCGTATTTTTTGGCCAGCTTCCAGTTGAATTGCTCCATCTCATTCAGGTCCAGGCGTAAGGACGCAATGAGCCTGCTGTCCCGGCCCCGGGCACCATCAAGTACCCAATCCTTTTGGGAAAGCGTTGCCGGGTCGATCGGGTCCGGGAAAGACACGGGTTCCATCATCTGTCCCATGAGGCCATCATCAAGCAGGATGACAGGCATAAGGTAAGTATCGGCCAGATCAAAGGCCTTCATTGTGAGTGTGACATGTTCCTGGCCGGAGTAAGGGGAAAGAACAATGGTTCGATATCCCCCGTGTCCGCCACCCCTGGTGGCCTGAAGATAGTCCTGCTGGCTGGGGGCGATGTTCCCAAGACCGGGGCCTCCACGCATAGTGTTTACTACCACGGCAGGCAGTTCCATGCCTGCCATGTAAGAGATTCCCTCCTGTTTCAGGCTGATCCCCGGGCTTGAAGACGAGGTCATGGCCCGGACGCCGGCCATGCTTGCCCCCATGACCATATTGATCGCAGCCAGCTCACTTTCGGCCTGGATAAAAGTGGCGTCTTCAAGCCGGGCAAACCGTCCAGACATATATTCAGGGATCTCGTTTTGTGGTGTGATGGGGTAGCCTGCATAAAAACGGCACCCTGCTCGTATTGCTGCCTCTGCAATTACATGACTTCCCCGCATTAAGTGTTTAGTCACGGAACACCTCAATAGCGATGTCAGGGCAAATTATCGCACACAGGGTGCATCCGGTGCATTTGCGATCTTTGTCCTTTTCGTTTTCANNTTGGGACACGCTGTGATACACAGCCCGCACCCCTTGCACAATTCCCTGTTGATTCTAATGAAACCCTTCTTCAAAGGTCGTCCTCCCATTCAACGCCCGAAACACTAAACGCTACGATTAATTGCATGTCATGTCAATAGCAATTTCAGCAACTGTTACAACCAGAGAAACTCATGGGATGTGATCTCTCATTTTTCTTGACACTCTCAGGGCGGGTAAATACAAAGGAGCAGCGTCATGGCTGGAGGCTCTGAACTGACAGCATCTTTTTTTGATTCATGAAATATCCGTGTTCGGGAATCATATTGTCCGGCGGGTTGAATACACGGATGGGAGGCAAGAACAAGGCCTTTCTTTCCGTAGGAAACCAGAGTATCCTTCACCGCCTTTATAACACCCTTCAGGGACTTTTCGCAGAAGTCTTGCTGGTTACAAATGACCCTCTTCAATATCTTTCATGGGATTTGACGGTTGTAACGGATGTTTTTCCAATACGCAGCTCTCTGACCGGCATCCACGCGGGGCTGTTTCACGCCTCACAGTCCCATGCCTTTATTACGGCCTGTGACATGCCGTTTTTGAAAAAGGAATTGATCAGGGTCCTTTTGGAAGAGATTGAACCAAAGTGGGACATAATCATGCCTGTCACGAAGGAGGGCAATCAGCCTTTGTGCGCCATTTATTCAAGGCGCTGCATCAGACCGATTGAGCGTCAGCTTAGAAACCAAGAGCCCAAGATCCTGAAGTTCTTTCCAAATGTCAAGGTCAAGGAGATTCCGGAAGTGAGACTTAGATCGGCAGACCCACACCTCATTTCTTTCTTGAATATCAATACGCCGGAAGACCTCATCGTATCTGAGAAGATGGTATCAGGGGTTGCTGACCATGGTCGATAACAGTAATATAGATTTCAAGATAAAGCTTTTTTTGAACGTC